>NZ_JAAIUN010000012.1:0-100679 GCF_013317245.1 Blautia sp. MSK.20.85 | reverse complement strand
GCGGTATCCCGCCTTAATTCAGATGCTCTGGTAACTCAGTTGCCGAGTAGTTCACAAAAACGCTGTATAAGGAAGATGAACAAAAGCGTTTTGCGTCAAGCGGATATTCGCAATCCGCTTCGCTGCGTAGCTCTACACCAAATAACTGCAGGAGGGTGAAAACATGGAAAAGGGAACAGTAAAAAGAAGGATTTTTCTTTCAAATGCACTGATGGTGCTGGTGACGCTTCTGATCTTTCTGGCTATTAATCTGGCAGTGGTGAAGATTTATGCGGAATCAGTGGAAAAAGAACTGAAGACATCTATAGAAGACCTTATTGATGGAAGTGGCACATCGAATTTTTCGGATTCTGACAATGTAAAATACCAACATAAGGATGGCCGGGAACTTCTCGGAGATCTGGATGATTTTCTGGAAAGCTGGACAATCCACAGAAATGAGTTTATCCTTTTATTTGGAGCAGATGGAATTATCTGTATCCTTGTACTTTTACTGATCAGCCAGATTTTCACACGGAATCTGGAGAAAAATATTATGGAGCCTCTGGACCTTCTGGCACAGGGTGCAGACCGCATCCGGCACAACGATCTGACAACGGAGATCCGGTATGTGGGAGATGCGGAATTTGAGGATGTGTGCATCACCTTTAATCATATGCAGGAGCACATTTTGCGGGAGCAGGAGAAGAACCGGAAATATGAGAAAGCCAGAACAGATATGATCGCCGGAATCTCCCATGACCTGCGTACGCCGCTGACTGCCATCCGGGGAACGATCAAAGGACTTATGGACGGCATTGCGGCAACTCCGGAAATGCAGGAGAAGTTTTGCAGGCTGCATACCGTCGGACCGGAGATATGGACGGACTTCTGAACCAGTTGTTCTATGTTTCAAAGATCGAAACCGGAAATATGCCCCTTTCTGTTCAGAAAATAGAGATTGCTGATTTTATCCGGAATTATGTGAACGGAAAGCAGGAACTTCTGGATAAGGAAAAAGAGCAGATGCAGGCAGAAACAGGGGATATTCACCTGGATGTCGATTCAGATCCGGAACAGCTGCAGCGTATTTTTGACAATCTTCTGGAAAACAGCCGGAAGTATGCAGAACGTGATGTGCTGAAAACAGAACTTTCCCTGAAAAGAACAGAAGGTGGCGTGGAGATCTGTTTCCGTGACAATGGTGTAGGTGTTCCGGAGGAAAAACTGCCCTATGTATTTGATGAATTTTACAGAGGCGATGAGTCCAGAAACAAAAAAGAAGGAAACGGCCTTGGACTGGGAGCCGATGATTATATTTCGAAGCCTTTTGACCCGGTGGAGCTGGTGGCAAGAGTGAATGCAAATCTGCGCCAGTACCAGCGGATGGTGGAGAAATTTGCCAACAAAGGACCGGATGCGTCCGAGGAGATCCAGGTGCAGGATCTCCGGATCCTGGCAGGATGGGACAGGAACATCCGGAAATGTTGTAAATTCGGATGGAACAGAACTTACACAGACAAGAAAGGTCCTCAGTACCCAGGACTGGCATAAGAAATTTGCGGACAAATTTACCGATACAGTGGTTTCTACAGATACATCATACACAAGTCCCAATCTGTCCATTCAGATTTCTCATCATCAGTACGATTCCGGAACTGTGGATAACACACACGGTGGCAGTTATGCAAAATACGGAAGTAAAATTTCCTATGTGCTGGCGGATATTTATATTGGTGATATTACCTGCTTCCAGACTGCGTTTGCACAGGATACCTATGGAATTGGCTATACGGAAAAACTTACGGATATGTCTGCAAGAATGAAATCCATATTGTCGGTCAACGGAGATTCCTACAGCAACAACCGTCATAAGAATAATGGTACGATCATACGAAACGGTGTGATCTACCGCAGCCAGCAGTCCGGTGAGGAAACCTGTGTTCTCAACTGGGACGGAACAATGGATATCTATCAGCCGGGGCAGCTGGATGAGCAAAAACTGATCGGCAGAGGTGCTTATCAGAGCTGGATCTTTGGGCCAAGTCTGCTGGATGCAAATGGAAAGGCGAATGATAAATTCTGGACCTGGACTTACATTCGCCGGTCTCATCCGCGGACTGCCATCGGGTATTTTGAACCGGGACATTACTGCCTGCTTCTTGTGGACGGGCGGCAGCAGAACTCCAGGGGAATGTTCCTGGATGAGATGGCAAAGGTGTTTGAGGATCTTGGCTGTAAGGTGGCTTATAATCTTGACGGCGGCCACTGTTCTTTTATGGAAATGAACGGAAAAGTGGTCAATGATCCTTACAAACCGGAGCATGAGATCGAAGATGGAATTTTTATTACGGAGGGATCTTTATGAAGATATTAAGCACAATAAGAAAAATTCTCCTGCATGTCTGTGTTGTATGCAGCCTGGTTTCCATAACAGCAAAAATCCTGGACTGGTATAATCCGTATATGGATTTTTCCGGACATGTGGGAGGGCTTCAGATGGTGTTATATTTTGTGGTGATAGTGCTGGCAGTGACAGAAGGCGGAAGTATCATTTCAGGAAGAAAATCCCGCAGACATGTTGAAGAAAGAAGGTTGCATAATCATTCCGAAAGATTTATCATAAATCCTATGTAGAGTATCAGGGCAAAATTTCGTCCCCGGTATTCCTGTGATTATAAATACAAAGAAGATCAGGTTTCAGTTTCTCTGACATTTTCCTGTATGTCAGAAATCGGGGCCTGATTTTTGGCGTATGAGGATGATGGAGTGTAGCAAAATGTATTATGATCTGACAAAAGGCAGGATCGGCAAATGTCTGATCCTGTTTGCGCTGCCTATGATCGCGGGTAATCTTCTGCAGCAGTTTTATAATATTGCGGATACCCTGATCGTAGGACGTGTGCTTGGAAAAAATGCGCTGGCAGCCGTTGGTTCTGCCTATACTTTGATGACGTTTCTGACATCTGTTTTTCTGGGACTGAGTATGGGTTCTGGTGCTCTTTTTTCGATTTATAAGGGAAAGGGCAGTGACCGGGAGCTGCGGCTTTCTGTTGTCCATGCTTTTGGACTGATCATGGGTGTAACGGTGCTGTTAAATGTGCTGGTGTACCTTTTTACGGACCCGATCCTCTGGTTCCTGCGGGTGCCGGAAGAAGTGTACGATGGGATGAAAACATATCTGCTTGTGATCTTTGCAGGGCTTGTGGCAACATCCCTTTATAACTTTTTTTCCTGCCTTTTAAGGGCTCTTGGTAATTCCACGGTGCCTCTTGTTTTTCTGGCGGTTTCCGCTGTCCTGAATATTGGACTGGATCTTTTGTTTGTGGCGGTTCTTCCCTGGGGGATTGCAGGTGCGGCCTTTGCTACGGTGATCGCTCAGTATGTGTCAGGAATCGGGATTACCATTTATGTGCTGCATTCCTGCAAAGATCTTCTGCCTGGAAAAGAGGAGCTTTGTTTTGACCGGGGGATTCTTGGTGAGATCGTGAATCTTTCTTCTCTGACCTGTCTGCAGCAGTCAGTGATGAATTTTGGTATTCTGATGGTCCAGGGATTGGTGAACAGTTTCGGGGCTACGGTGATGGCTGCTTTTGCGGCTGCTGTGAAGATTGATACTTTTGCCTATCTTCCGGTTCAGGATTTTGGAAATGCCTTTTCTACATTTGTGGCGCAGAATTATGGTGCCGGGAATCAGGAGCGTATCCGCAAGGGTACCAGGGTGGCTTTTGCCATGAGTATCGGGTTTAGTGTGATGATCTCAGTGCTGGTGTGTCTGTTTGCCGGGCCGCTGATGAAGATTTTTGTCAGTGGGAAAGAGGTGGCCGTGATTGCTGCGGGGGTGAAGTATCTCCGGATCGAGGGTGCGTTTTATCTTGGGATTGGCTGTCTGTTTCTGCTGTATGGTTATTACCGGGCGATCAAGCGGGCGGAGATGTCGGTTGTGCTGACGGTGATCTCCCTGGGACTTCGTGTTCTGCTGGCTTATGTTCTTTCTGTTGTGTTCGGTGAGGTGGGAATCTGGGTGGCGATTCCCATTGGCTGGGTGATGGCAGATGTTACGGGGATTGTTTATATGCGGCGGACGTGGTAGTTATTTGTGGCCGTTGTCGTATAGCTGCTGGATGTCTTTCGGGAGGTTGTCCGGGAGCATCTGGCGGATCTTGTCTTCGTTTCCTTCTTTCATGGCCTGGTCGTAGTACCAGCATTTGTATTTGAGCATATCGAGGGTTTTATTGAGTCGTAGGATTTCCTGTTCTACGGCTTTTTTTCTTGTCTCGAAGAGTTCTTTGCGGTTCTGGTAGGTGCTGCTTCCCTGGTTGCACCATTCGAAGAATTGTTTGATGCCTTTGATTTCCAGGCCGGAGGCTTTGAGGCATTCGATCATGCGGAGGGCTTCCAGTTCGTGGTCGTTGAATTTGCGGATGCCGGATTCGCGTTTGAGGTTGGGGAAGAGGCCTTCTTTGTCGTAGTAGCGTAGGGTGGAGACGGGGAGATGGAACATCTCGGATACCTGGCCGATGGTGTACATGGGGATTCCTCCTTTGGGTTTTTGTTTTTATTTTATGATAAATGGTGGGGGGATGCAAGTATAGGACGTGAATAGGACGCCGTGGAGTGTGCATCGGTTCTGGCTGGGGCTTCGTCGGGGGCTGGCTTCTAGGCTGCCGGAATTCTGCTAAAACCGTTTTCCAAAAGTTCGAACTCGCTTCGCTCAAACAGCGAACTTTTGTAAAACAACGCAGATTTCCGCCAGCCAAGAATCAGCTCCCCTCCTGCAGAGTCAGCCAGAACCGATGCACACTCCACGGCTGGTTATTCAGGGCGGGAGGGTTGGGTGGCTTTCGCGGTTGGGTGTTCAGGTTGGGAGATTTAGGGTGGCTGCTCGGGGGTTGGATGAGGCATCAGCGCTGCGCTGGATGCCTGGGTGGAAAGGCTGAGTTTCCTTGTGGTTTGGCGGGAGTGGATGTCGGATTATGGGATAATTTTTGGAATAGTTTTGGATGATTTTTGGGGTGATGCGTGGTATGGTTATTATATCTTATAAGATCTTTGTCTGTATGGACATTCTTGGAGCTTCATGTTCTGGAGCGTTTTCCATTTGGAGTTACTGTAGAGTTTGTGAAAATCCGTTTTATGGGGTTTTTATGTTTGGGTGATGTGGTATAATTTTATATACCAGTAGGAGTGTTAATGACCAACAATACTATATTCGATGATGTTTTCCGGACAATGGTGGAGAAGATGACTTATCTGGTGGTTCCGCTTATTAATGAGGTGTTCCATACCGCATATCCGGAGGATGTTAAGATTGTTCAGCTTCGTAATGAACATCAGTTGGAAGATGGGGAGATTATTACCGACTCCTGTCTGAGGATTGGCGATATGTTGTATCATATTGAATGCCAGAGCCTGGATGATGAAACAATGGCGGTCAGGATGGTTGAGTATGACTTTGCGATTGCATTGGAACACAGAAAAAAAGTTGATGGGAGATATTGCGTAGAATTTCCCAGATCTTGCGTACTATATTTGAGAAGCGGAAAAAGGACACCGGATTTTCTGGAGGTAGAGTTAATCCTTCCGGATTCTCAGATGTGTGTATATCGGGTTCCAACTGTGAAAGTGGAGCATTATACAAAAGATAGTATTTTTGAGAAAAAGCTTCTGATGCTGCTTCCATTTTATATTATGAGATATGAGAAGTCTGCGGATATAATAGAGAAAGATTCGGAAAAACTTCAGAGATTATTAAGTGAATATGAAGATATACGTAATAAACTGGGGAAGGAAATTTCGATTTCCGGGAGGTCAGAGTTGTATACAGATCTGAACAGGCTGATTATCAGAATATCGGATTATGTTTTCAGGAATAAAGAAAAAGTTCGGAAAGGAGTTGGCGAGGTTATGGGTGGAAAAGTTTTGCAGTTGGAATCTGAGAGGCTTCGCGAGGAAGGAATGGCGATTGGAAAAGCGGAAGGAAAAGCAGAGGGTGAAGCAAGATTGAGTGCACTGATCAATCGATTGTTTCTGGAGGGGCGGTCGGATGAAGTGCAGCGTGTGGTGACGGATGTAAAATGGCGTCAGAAGCTGTATGGTGAGTATAATCTGTAATAAGTGATGTGTGAGCTATAAACAAAAAGTTAAGGGGATATTTTATGTGGATTTGTGCCAATGATGAGAGGATTCGATATACAGGGAGGATTGACTGTAGGGTGGAGGCGGAGCCGGTCTGGGTGTTTCCGGGGTCTTCGGCGGAGTTTTGGTTTTCAGGGGAGGTGCTGAGGATTCATGTGGAGAATTTTAATGAGTACTGGCAGAATTATCTGGGGTGTATTCTGGATCAGGTGCAGTCGGCGTTTTATTTGAAAAAGTCCGGTGAGACGGTTATTGAGGTTAGGGTGCCGGAGAATGAGTCTGGGGTGCATCATGTGTTGTTTTTTAAGAGGCAGGATGGGTGTCATGAGCTGAAGATTCTGGGGTTTGAGATTGGGGATGGTGAGAGATTGATTGAGCTGCCTCCGGTTTCGGAGCGTAGGATTGAGGTTTATGGGGATTCGGTTTCTGCCGGGGAGTCGGTGGAGGCGATTGATTTTATTGGTAAAACGGATATGGAGCATGAAGGGGGTTTTTCTAATTGCTGGTTTTCTTTTCCTTGGATGACGGCGAGGATGCTTGGGGCGCGACTTCATGATATTGCTCAGGGCGGGATCGCGCTGATGGATGGTCATGGGTGGTTTCACAGGCCAGAGCAGACTGGAATGGAGACTGCGTGGGATAAGATTCATTATAACACCATGCTTGGGGAGATGACGGAGTGGGATTTTTCGAAATTTGTTCCCCAGGTGGTGATCGTGGCTCTGGGCCAGAATGATAATTATCCGGTGGATTATATGAAAGTGGAGGCTGAGAAGAAAGCACAGGGTGTCTGTGTTCACGAACAGGAACCGGATCAGGAGCAGGTGACGCAGGTGGAGAAGAGTTATTCATATTGTTGTGAGATGGCTGACAGGTGGCGGAGTCACTATGGGGATTTTCTGAAAAAGCTCCGTGGTGTTTATCCGGAGGCGTGGATCGTCTGCTGTACGACTGTTTTGCAGCATGATAAGAGCTGGGATGATGCTATTGACCGGGTTGTAAATTCTGTGAAAGATGAGAAGATCTCACATTTTCTGTTCAGCAGAAACGGTGTGGCTACGCCGGGGCATCCCCGTATTCCGGAGCAGTTTGAGATGGCGCAGGAAATGGCAGATTATATTGAAAATGTGCTGGGTGTATATAAAAATAAATGAGATACGTAATGTGCAGCTGCAGACAAAAGAGATTATATTTTTGAAACTGAATTGCGTAAGATCAAGGTTGACGTAAAAAATCGCATATAGTATACTGCGGATGTTTCTGCGGTTTCCACAGGATCACAGATCATGATGACGCTTACCAATCTTGTGAGCAGTTTTGCCATGGGAACGACAGTGCTCCTGGGACAGCAGATTGGCTGTGGAGAGCGGAAACAGGGAGGACGGACAGTAGGAACGGCTATTGTGATGTTTACGGTGATCGCACTGGTCATGACTGCGGTGCTTGTGATTTTTGCACCACAGGTAAGCAGCATTATGAATGCGCCGGAGGAAGCTTTTGACAAAACAGTTGCTTATGTGCGGATCTGTGGCGGCGGTATGCTGGTATCGTGGCGTACAATCTGATCGGCTGTATTTTCAGGGGGATCGGAGATTCCAGAACGCCGCTGTTTACGGTTGCCGTTGCATGTGTATTCAATATTGCAGGGGATCTGATCCTCTGTGCGGGATTTAAGATGGGAACGTCAGGAGCTGCTTTTGCAACTGTATTTGCACAGATCATCAGTGTGATCGTTTCCTTTGGAGTTATCCGCAAAAAAGAGCTGCCTTTTGAAATGCATAAAACGGATATCGGGGTCCACGGCCGGACTCTCCGGAAAATGGTGGGGCGGTTTCTTTTGCCATTGGTGTTGGAATGTTTTTCCTGTCATTTTTCCATGGAAATGTGCTGGCGGGAATTTTTTCCTCCGATGCAATGGTCAGAATCATAGGTGCTTTCTGTGTGAGAGTTCCGGTGTCATGGTTTATGAGCCGCAGAGCCGGTGCGACGCTGTTTGATATCGGGCTGGCAACACCGTTTTCTTCGATCCTGCAGCTGGTGCTGTGCCTGGGATGTATGTTGTATCTGAGAAAGAAAAAATGGGTATATGATACTGTGTAAACGTTTTCAGGAATGTGGTCTGTCCGTCTGCAAAAAACTGTGTTAAAATGAGCAAAGAGGATTTTGTCAGAGAGGGATATGATTAAAGAGACAGAATGTGGAAGTCCCACTGACAAAATAAAACCAGAAAAGTAATGTAGATCATAAAGACGAGGAGGAAATATCATGGAGAATATTTTTCACAGAGTAAGTATCCGTAAATATGAAGATAAACCCGTGGAGAAAGAGAAAATCCTTCAGATCCTGAAAGCCGGTATGCAGGCGCCAAGTGCATGTAATCAGCAGCCGTGGGAGTTTTATGTTGTGACAGATAAGGAGAAGATCAGGGAACTTTCCAAAGCGACTCCTTATTCCGGATGTGCGGCAGGTGCGCCGGTTGTGATCGTTCCGGTATATCGGAAAGAGGGACTGGTTGTGCAGGACATGGCGCAGATCGACATGTCTATCGCCCAGGAAAATATCTGGCTGGAAACGGATGCGCTGGGACTTGGCGGCGTTTGGATCGGAATCGCGCCGATGCAGGATCGCATGGATCTGGTCCATGATATTCTGAAACTTCCGGAGAATGTGGAAGTTTTTTCCCTCTTTGCCCTGGGATATCCGGCAGAGAGCAGGAAGCAGCAGGATCGTTTTGACGAGAGCAGGATCTACTTTGTAGAATAATGTATGCATCGGGCTGTGTCAGAATACAATGAAGAATGGCAGAACATATGGTTTTCTGGTACAGCAAGACAGATGTGATAGATAGTAGAACAGAATCGAGGACAGAAAAATGGAACATATAGCAAGAGACGAAGCATTTGCATTATTAAAAAAATACAACAAAGATCCTTTTCACATCCAGCATGCACTGACTGTGGAGGCAGTGATGAAATGGTATGCAAAAGAGCTGGGCTATGGAGATGACGCAGAATACTGGGGCATTGTAGGTCTGCTCCATGATATTGATTTTGAACTTTACCCGGAAGAACACTGCCTGAAAGCACCGGAACTTCTCCGTGAGGCAGGTGTGGGAGAAGATATCATTCATGCGGTGGTTTCTCATGGATATGGAATTACTGTTGGCTGTGGAGCTACCATTGAGACTGCGCCGGAGCATGAGATGGAAAAAGTCCTTTTTGCAGCGGATGAGCTCACCGGTTTGATCTGGGCAGCGGCGCTGATGCGTCCGTCCAAGAGTACCAAGGATATGGAGCTGAAATCCCTGAAAAAGAAATATAAAAGCAAAGGTTTCGCGGCAGGCTGTTCCAGAGAAGTGATCCAGCGAGGCGCAGATCAGCTGGGCTGGGATCTTGCGAAACTTCTTACTATGACACTTCAGGCTATGGCAGAAAGCGAAGATGAGATCCAAAAAGAGATGGATGCGGAAGAAGCCTGAATATAGTGAAAGACACCAATAAATCTTCTGATATTTTGTGCAGAATACATTTTGCAGAGCCGGGATTTTTGCGATAAAATATAAGTATAGGAACCGGAAAACTGCATTATGAAAGAGGTGAAGGGTATGAAGGAATACGAGATCATTATTGAAACTATTAATCCCTGTGGTGGTGATCGCCATTCTCAGCAAGAGATCGTTGAAGCAAAGATTGAGAGCCCGGAAGCTTATGTCAAAGAAAAAGGAAGATTTCCAATCATTGATAAGATTGAGAATCCCGACGGCGGGGTTGTGATCGTGACCGGTGATGGAAAAGGATACATGGTAAGATATACATTTTCTGAATAATGGGTAATGCGGCGTATGTGACGGAAAACGGATCATAAAGTGGAGTATGGATCTGTTTTACATATATGCCGCATTTTTATTGCTTTTTCGTGATCGGGCAAAAAAATCCTTGACCTAAAGCAAGGAGTTTGGAGTTGGTTTTAACACCCCATCCATTATCCGTTTTCCATTTGAAAAAATGGTGCGGGAGAATAAGAATGTAAATCTGGTGCGGCTGAACCTGGATGAGGCAGTGATACCGGAGAGCTTTGGTAAAAGGGGAATCGGGATCAACCGGGATCTTTGTATAGGATTTCAGCACAAAAAAAGACACCAAATATGCCCCGGCCATCAGACATCAGCCAAAGCGATATTTAGTGTCAGAAAAATCCATATTCAATTTGCGCGAGGATTATTATAGCAGATTTTTTTCAGGAAAAGTAAAGAGAAAAATTCTGCGAGAAATAGATGCCTTTTATTTTTGAAATTGAAATCTGCACAAAAAAACGCATGCAAATTTATAAAATATGTATAAATTATTTGTTGAAATTTTATAAAAAAAGGAGTAAAACATTAGATAAATAAAAAAGAGAAATGTATGGAACAGGACAGACCACAAAAAGCATGCCGGATTACAGAGAGCCGCAGGCTGATGAGAAGCGGCAGAAGGTATTTTGTGATATCACCTGGGAGCATCCCGCTGAATAGAAAGGTTAAGTAAGCCGGGACGTAGTCTTCACGTTACAGAAGAGGCTGTTTGATATGACAGTAATAAGTGGTCGCGTTTAGCAATAAATACGATAATACAAAGTGGTACCACGGAACATTCCGCCTTTGTTATCCGAAAGGATAGCAAGGGCGTTTTTTGATGCAATAACTGTTTTACGGTCATTGTATCATGTATAAAAAACACAAAGGAAAGAGAGTTGATATTATGAACGGAATCACAATGATGATCATAGCCATCGTAGTTCTTGGAGGTGCATATCTTCTGTATGGCCGTTATCTTCAGAACAAATGGGGTATTGATCCAAAAGCAAAAACTCCTGCTTATGAGCTGGAGGACGGAGTTGATTATGTACCGGCCGATACAAATGTAGTATTTGGCCATCAGTTTGCATCCATAGCAGGTGCGGGCCCGATCAACGGACCTATCCAGGCCGCAATTTTCGGCTGGCTGCCGGTTCTGCTCTGGATCCTCATCGGAGGTGTATTCTTTGGAGCTGTGCAGGATTTTGCATCCATGTACGCATCTGTAAAGAATAAAGGACGTACTATCGGATATATCATCGAAGCGTATATCGGAAAGCTTGGAAAAAAATTGTTTCTTTTATTCTGCTGGCTGTTCTGTATTCTGGTTGTTGCCGCATTTGCAGATGTTGTAGCAGGAACCTTTAACGGATTTGTCGCAAATGATGCAGGAGCTGTTACAAAGGTAGCGGCAAACGGAGCTGTTGCAACCACTTCCATGTTATTTATATTTGAGGCTGTTGCACTTGGATTTTTCCTTAAATATACAAAGTTCAATAAATGGATCAACACTGCAGTAGCAATTATATTACTGGTAGCCGCAATTGCACTGGGACTTAATTTCCCGATGTATGTAAGCCTTGGAACCTGGCATATCATCATCTTTGCATATATCCTGATCGCCAGCGTTGCTCCTGTATGGGCACTGCTTCAGCCACGTGACTATCTGAACAGTTATCTGCTGATCTTTATGATCGTTGGCGCAGTTATTGGTGTATTTGTAGCCAATCCGTCCTGTAACCTGAAAGCTTTTACAAGCTTTAATGTGGACGGACAGTACATGTTTCCGATCCTGTTTGTAACCATCGCCTGTGGTGCTGTTTCCGGTTTTCATTCACTGGTATCCTCCGGTACTGCATCCAAGCAGATCAAAAATGAGAAAAATATGCTTCCTGTTTCCTTTGGAGCAATGCTGATGGAAAGTATGCTTGCCATCATCGCGCTGATCGCAGTTGCATCCTTTGCAGACGCGAGGCAGCAGCACAGGGGCTTACAACACAGCCGCAGATTTTTGCAGGTGCTATCGCAAACTTCCTTTCTGTAGTTGGCCTTCCACATTCACTGGTATTTACCCTGATCAACCTTGCAGTATCTGCATTTGCACTGACCTCTCTTGACTCTGTAGCCAGAGTCGGACGTCTGTCATTCCAGGAATTTTTCCTTGATTCTGATACAGATGAGGAAAACATGAGCCCGTTCCTGAAGGTGGTGACAAATAAATATTTTGCAACAGTTATCACACTGGTACTTGCTTACATGCTTACAAAAGTAGGTTATGCGGAGATCTGGCCGCTGTTCGGTTCCGCAAACCAGCTGTTATCTGTACTCGCTCTTGTAGCCTGTGCAGTATTCTTAAAGAAAACAAAACGTCAGGGCTGCATGCTCTGGATCCCGATGGTATTCATGATGGCAGTTACCTTCACAGCGCTTGGCATGACCATCACAAAGCTTTCAAAGGCACTGGTAACAACAGGGCTGGATCTTGGAAACACCTTACAGCTTGTATTTGCAGTATTACTGCTGATCCTTGGTGTATTGGTAGCGATCCAGGGCGTGAAGAAGCTGCTTGAGAAGACAGATGATAAAAAAGCAACAGCATAATATTATCGGATAAGATTACGTATTTTTGTTTGGCTGAAGAGGCATAAAAAGGTGCTGATCGTACGGATGGATTTGTTTGTATATTGCAACAATTCTTTACCTTCTTCCAGTTTACAGCGCAAAATAAATGCGCTGACAGAAAAACCGAGTGTTTTTTAAATAATCAGGAAATGATGGCTGCGATGATGGAAGGAATGCCGCTTCGTCAGTTGTTAAGCTTCGTTCCCGGAATTAAAAGAGAAATGCTGGAACAGATGGTTGGTGCTTTAAACGAAGGTTTTGCATATAATAAAAAAAATGTATCAATGGAAATGAAAGCCTTATGCCAGATCAGAAATTAGAGAATCTTCTTAATCTTGCCATGAATGCCCTGCCGCATGAGCGGGCGAAATCGGGAAATCTGAATGTGGGATATGATCCCACCACCAGGCTGTGGGATGTGATCGTGAAGTACAGTGGCCCGGAAAGCGGACTTGGTGGTGAGAGGATCCAGGTGGTCCCGCTGCTTGGTGGTTATGCAGTAGTGACATTGCCGGAAGTGGAAATTGCTGCATACTCAGTCAGAGAGCAGATCGAGTTTATAGAAAAGCCCAAGAGACTTTATTTTGAGACCTTTGAAGAGCGGGAGGCAAGCTGCATTTTGCCGGTGCAGAATGGAGCCGATGGCTTAACCGGCAAGGGGATTTTGGTGGGTATTGTGGATTCCGGAGTGGACTATTTCCATCCGGATTTCAGAAATGAGGATGGAAGTACCCGGATCCTGCGACTGTGGGATCAGAGTGTAGCTGGAAATCCACCGGAAAACTATGTATCAGGAACTGAATATACGAAGGAAGAAATTGATGAGGCGCTTACACTCGGGGAAACCGAAGGCAGGCGCCTTGTTCCGTCTGGGGATTTCAGCGGACATGGAACAGCAGTTCTTGGAATAGCAGCAGGAAATGGGAGAGCATCGGAGGGAGTGAATCGAGGCGTTGCGTATAGAAGTGATCTTCTGGTGGTAAAGATGGGAAATCCACGGGAAAATTCATTTCCGCGGACAACGGAGCTGATGGAGGGTATTGATTACCTGATACGGCAGGCAGTGAAGATGAGAAAACCGATCGTTATAAACGTCAGCTTTGGGAATAATTATGGTTCTCATGAACCTTATAATTAAGGGAAAACATAAGAAAACACTGATATTTCCTGTGTTTTCAGGCAATTCAGTGTTTTACTCGGATTCATGTTTGGTTGTTGTTTGAGTCTTATAATACTCGGTCAGGATCATGTTAATCTGCTGGGAACGTGTACGATAGTTCGCTTTTGCATCCTTATCAATCTCAGCAACCAGTTCTTTGGACAAAGTAGTATAGACCTGAATATTGTTGGAACTGATAGCCATGTGGCACCTCCGATTCAATTTAATAGAATTATTCTATCATACTTCTTCGGGAGGGGCAATGTGAACTGAAAATTGAAGAATTATTGTTACTGTAAAATTGGAACGGTCGTAAAGAAAATCTATGAATAGAGAACGATAAGAAAGGTAGAACAGACAATGAAGAAAACAATTTTTGAAGAGATGGGCGGTACTTATATCAGACATGGGGATTATCTTATCCCTGCTCTTACCTTACCGAAGGAAGAAGAACAAAGGGTTGTCGGTGTATGGGGACAAAGACATTTGCGGTATTTGAAGGAATACCGCAGATTGCTATATCTGAATATGCTTACAAGCGGCAGGCTGAATGGTTATTTGGCTGATATAGAAGAACAGGCACAGGAACGCTTTGAAAGACTTGTAGAACAGATGAAACAGGCACAAGGCATTACAGAACAGCTAAAGGTGGAAAATGTCTTGGAATGGATAGGAAGAATGAACAATATACAAGTATGTGCGAGGGAGATTGTGGATAAAGAGATAATTTATCAAGAATGAAATGTAAGATAAATAGTGTATAAAATGTAGCAGGGCATCATAAGATAAAATTGTAATTGCATTTTCCACATAGTTCGTGTAAAATGTAATTAGAAAAGCTGTGCATCAGCGGTGGGTTGACACCTAAAATCTGATACGTTTTCCGAACGAAGGTGTCGGAGGTTGGCAGGCAACGGAAAAACCTGATATTTTCCAGACGAAGGTGCTGGAGGTTGGCAGACAACGGAAAAATCAACCATGAGAAGGGAATGTTTAGTGCTGCGGCGTGAACATTCCCTTCTCTAAATTTTATGGGATAAGGATTAAGTTATGGACAAAAGACGTGCAATTCAGATTATGACAAAAGCGGCACAACTATATAAAGAACATCTTGAGGATCAGAAGGTTTTGTTCCTATATGGCTTACCGAAAGAGGTGAATAAGCAATTACAGGAAAGTAATAAGATTTTGTCATCTGTACAGGGATATGAAGTTGTTTTCCATAGATACAATTTTTTACATTTGACAGGAGTTCGATTGAATAAAAAAGAGACAGCTTCTGCAATTCATTTTTACCAGAAATGCCTGGATAAGCGATTAACAGAAAATGATTTTGTTTTTGCAAAAGATGGCTCTACGGGGCAAAAATTGGATATATTGGAACGTATGATGCTTATTAAGAAAAACGTAACAATGATAGGAGAATTTACAGATCGAGGACCGAAATTATATACAGAAAAAGCTGCCGGGAATATATGTGGTTGTATTGGCTTCGTAAAAGATAAAAATACGAAATTAAATGTACCGAACACATTGCTGAAAAAGGACATCAGAGATGTAACAGCACAGCCTACATATAAAGTATTTGCTGTAATATCAAAACACTATACAGATGAGAAATATACAAATCTTGTGAAGATGGACAAAAGTATTGATTTGAAAGAGTGTTGTTTCTCAGAAACAATAGAAAATATGATAGATAGAGAAAATCTATAATGAAATATAAAGAAACCATGCTACTGCTTTTTGTAACAGTATCATGGTTTTATTGTTTGTCGTCTATATTTTAAGTTGATTATTACTTTACAAAATTGGCAATGTTATAATTATCATTGATTTTAGAAGAAGGGAGTATCGAGGGAAATTAGTGGAACTGGTTTTGCAAGCATAGCGTTTGGATATCCAAACGCACTTTGGGAGCCCCCCAAACCCCATTTGTTGGCTTTACAAAGTAGGAATTTTTTGCTCAAGATAAAAAGAGAGTGCGTAAGCGGAAAGAAATCAAATTATGCTTACGCACTTTGTGCCTCACTTTTGCTCGGTGGTTAGCAGTTTGTGAATTATTGGGATGAAGCAATATAACTGTTTTGAGAAAACGGGATATTTTTTATATTAGTAGTTTAAACATTATAGTTCTGTGTTGTGCGATTTTTGCCTGGATTGAACAGGATGTTTTTTTTGCAATTCCTGTTTCCTCTGATATTCAAGTTCCCAGGTACGATGAGAGAAGCTATAGGGATCTTCCATATTGAGATCATCCACTTCATGGGTTGCGATATCACGATAGTGATAGTCATAATATTCACCAAAAGTACCTTTGAGCTGCTCAATCAGTTTCTCTCGGAAAGTAGGTCGTATCTGGATTCTGGCATCCAGTAATTCTGTATATTGCTCTGGTTTAGGCCGGAGTTTTTCCTCTTGGAAAGCGACAGCATCTTTTTCAAGCTGCTCTTTGAGAGCCATATCCTGAGAATCGAGAATATCCAGATTCTTATCCATCTGGTCGTATTTTCTGGAAAGGCTCGCCATATCTTTCTCTGTGGAGCATTCAGCCTGAAACAGCAGCTGTTCTTTGGCAGATTTCAGTTCCTCGATTTCTTCTGTTACGGTTGTAAGCTGCTGGTTTAACTTTATATGCTGGAAAGGATTTAGAATACTGGTTTTACTTTTTTGCACATTTAGTTCTTTCTTTTCAGTAACTTTCGCTTTGAGCTTTTTCTTAATGGTATCATATTTATTTAGGATAGGACGAAAATGCTGCATCCAGTCATGGATCACTTCTTTTTGCATTTCATTATGAAGTAAATGATATTGTGTAAAAATCATATGATTGCGGATTGCTTCTAATGTTTCTGCAATTACCGGAATAGATTTTTCGACAGCTTGAACCAATTTTTTTATCTGTGTTTTTAATTCCCGTAGTATTCTGTTATCCGCACGAACCCGACGGTTGATTTCACACCGGTCTGCTATCATGCCTTTCTTTTCCATATTCTGGGCAATGTAGCCTTCGTGGATGGTTGGCTGTTCAGTGATTCCCTGAGCTGCAAAACTGCGGTGATCAATGGCGGCATTTATCTGATTAAGGGCAAGCATTTTATTTACGGCATCTGCCCAGTTTGCTCTCCAGAGGCAGAGCTGTTCCTCACTGTTCCATTGTTCGGAAATCGGGTTTTGTCTGCCATACCGGGTGCTTTTTGGATGTTTGTCGATACGTTCATAACCTTTCTCCTGTGCTGCCGAGGGAGTCAGATATACTTTCTTTTTCCCAGCTTTATAACGATACTGTTTTTCCCAGCCCTCTTTCTGAGCATCCTTAAATTCAGAAGCAGTAAATCCCTTTTCCTCTCCATCTTTGATGCATAGATATTCTTTTTCGGTTTTATACTGCCATGTTCCGTTTTCGTTTAATGGACGGACAGTAAGTAGAATGTGTGCATGGGGATTGTGACCATCTGTATCGTGAATGGCGAAATCGGCACACATTCCCATATCTACAAAATTCTTTTGAATAAAATTCTGAAGAAGAGAAATATTGCTGTCTTTATCCAACTCAATAGGGAGTGCGACAACAAATTCTCTTGCCAGTCGGCTGTCTTTTGTTTTTTCAGCAGCTTCTACAGCATTCCAGAGTTGCTCCCGGTTTTTCCATTTAGGCGGAGCCATAGGGGGAAGCATTACTTCCTGATAGATCAGTCCATGTTTTCGGGTGTAGTCATGCTGGATGCCATCGTAATCATTGTATATGCGGCTACAGCTCATATAAGCAGATGCAGCGACAGCAGACCGCCCGGAACCACGGCTGACGACCTTGGCTTGCATATGATAAATTGCCATATCTGGCACCTCCTTTCGATGTTGCCTGCAACAGCGGATAGCCCTCGGCAGAGCGCACGAGCCCCGTAGGGGATACCACCGCCCGATTTATCGGGTGGTGAGTAAGTGCGCCCTTCGGGAGTAGAACTTGTGTATTTACATTCCTCTTAGCCGGAGCATCAGCTCCCGCTTTAGGGTATCTAAATCCATTTCTTTAATATGTGGAGCAATGCTTTCCAGAATCGCTCCTTCTTGAATCAATCTGCGTGTTCTGGCATTACGTTCCTTTTTACGGTTTCTTGCTTCGATTTCTTCCAGTCTGTGTTTTGCCTGTAAAAGCACTTTTTCTTCTGGTGTCATAATTCTTTTATTTGCCATATCTGGCACCTCCTTTTTATGCCCGTATCCGGGCGATTTAGTTTTAAAATCTTGTGGTTTAGTACTATAGTTTTAGATAACTGACAGTGGCATGTCTCTGGTGATAAATAAGAAAAGAAAGTAGTACTACTGTCAGTGAAAAATAGTTATTGTGCGATGCTGCTTTGTTTCAACTCTGGTTTGAAGTGTGATTATCTAACAGAATTTTTTTCGTTTTTTTTAAATTAGCTGTTGCATTGTCCTGACGGATATTCCGGTTATTGATACGGATGGGAACACATCTCTCCAGAATCCGGTCATAAATTCGCTTGTGTGCGATATCAGCGGCGTTATTCAGCTCTGATAAAGTGAGATTGGTTGTTATGATCAGGGGCTTTTTACTGCGGTAACGGCTGTCAATCACATTGAATACCTGTTCCAGTGCAAAGTCAGAGTTCCGTTCAATTCCGAGGTCATCAATGATCAGAAGGCTGTAGCGGTTTAAGCTGTGGATGAACTGATTCCTGTCTTCAAAATGCATTCCGGTAAGGGTATTCAGAATCCGGGAAAAGTTGGTCATCAGTACCGGGACGCCTTTTTCCAGAAGGGCATTGGCAATGCAGCCTGCAAAGAAAGATTTTCCAGTACCGACATCGCCCCAGATGAGAAGTCCGGAAGCGTTTGCTTTCATCTCTTCCCAGTTACTTACATAATTGTGTGCAAGTTTCATTTCCGGATTGCTGCCGTTATCTTTGGCAAAGGTGTAGTCATAAAGTGATTTGTCCTGTAAGCCGCTGGTTTTGAGATGCTCTATTTCCATTTGCTTTTCATGAAGTTTTCTCTGGGCTTCCTCCTGTTCAAAGATCTCCTGCTGGCACTTACAGCGGATGGAAGGAATAAGAACCTTTCCCTGTAATTCATGCCTGCACTGTCTTGGCGTATTGCATTTGGAACAGTAGATCAGGTGATTTGTTTCGTTAAAATATTCATCAGACTGAAGCTCTCTGTTTGGTGTGATAGCTGTTGGTTTTTCTGTAAATGTTGTCATAATGTTTCGTATTCCTCACTTTCATAATTTCGTTGCCGGGAAACAGGATGATCCTGTCTTGCCCAACGGATGATGGTAGCTGCATGGTTTTGGTATTGCTTTCCGGTAGAAGCCATATAACCGGATAAGCGTTCCATATAGTCCTGCCAGTCAGGGATTGTCTGCCGGATATTTTCCAGCTCCGTCTCTGACAGAAAAACATTTTGAAATGTTCCATAGGGTGAGCGTGGCTCTTTACTCCCTCTTATTGTTAAATGGTTCTTTTTTATCTCTTTCTTATTACTGGACAGTTTTCTGTCTGTATCAGGGAAAGAATCCTGTCTGTCAATAGGACAGTTTTCTGTCTGTCTTGAGGAAAGAATTCTGTCTGTATTGCTGAGGGTTTCTTTCGGGATTTTTACATAGATCCGATTAGGGTGTCCGGGTCCCTGCCGTTTTCGGAAGATAAGCTCTTGTTTTTCCAGTACTGCCAGAGCAGTTTTCACCGTCATCTGGCTTTTGTGGAGAACTTCTGCCAGTGCTTCAATCGTAAAGTAGAGGAACACATGACCATTTGTATCTGACCAGCCCTCATTTTTCTGGGAAAGCCTTGCACGGTCGAGCAGGATCATATAAAGCATTTTGGCAGTTTCGTTTATTTCCATGTCCAGAAGAAAACGGGGAAACATCATATAAGATGGCAGGCTTGTGTCTGCTGTCAGAAAGTCCGTCATGTGTTCACCTCCAATCACAATGGTTTATTCTCCAAGAAAATCCCAGTCTATATCACGATCCGGCTGTTCTTTTTCAGGAGCTGGAAAGGGCATCCTGATGGGGGATTCCCTTTCCAACATGCCTGCAGTCAGCCCGGACAGAAAAATCGGCAATGACTGTTTCAGGCTGTGTTCTACTGCTTCTACAATCTGTTTCACAAAAAGTTCTTCCCGTTCCCTTGTTTCCAGATAGGGATCAGCCTGAGTGCGGTAGTAGCGGTCAAAATAATCGACCAGTGCAAGGGAGATTACCTGGCTGTAAGATTTAAAATTCTGTCTGTCCATCGTCTGTAAATATTCCCAGGCTCTCCGCTGCTGGTCTTTGTCCAGATTAAATCGCAGGTTTGTGTTGCGGATATGGTTCTGCATGGCTTATCCCCTCCTTTTCAGGCTCATATAAGCCAGAGATTCATAACCTTTGGCAGTGGCACAGATATCATCAAGGATGGTAACTCGTGATTTGTCATACGCTCCAAAGTTACGGATCAGGCATCCACCGCCTCCGACCACATACAGGCGCATCAGGCCAGGATTGTATTCATATTTGCGGAGCGTGGCAAAAATATCTGTGACATACTGTCTGGCAACAGCAGTAATACAATCCAGATAAGACGCTGAAATGTCAGCGGTTCCAAACCGCAGAATCTGCTCTACGGTAGATTCTTCAATCTTTACTCCGAAGTTGTCCAGAACAGCGTTTTTAGCGGCAATCATGCATTGGTTTACGCCAAACTTTTCTGTCCAGCACCGGCTTTCCTGTGCTTTCTTATTATTGATATACAGAATGTTCATGGTTCCGTTGCCGATATCTGCAAGAAGATTTGTCCCCTTGAAATCTCCAAGTCGGTTTACGATAGCCGGATATCCCTGCGGGTAAAGGCTGCATCCCACAAAACGGAGATGATACTCTTTGCTGTTAAATCGGTAATGGACTTCTGGATTCTGGAGCAGATAGGAACGGAAATCTTCTCTCTGGTTTCTGATCCATGTCAGAGGAAGCCCGGCAGCCAGATGAACGTCTGCTTCACGGATGGAAAAGACATTCAGTTCCCTTGCAATCGCCATGAGAGTTAGAAGATAATATTCTTCGTCCATAGCTTTATCTGGGATAAATTCTTTGTGTCCTTCGCCAATCCGGTAGTAAATGCCGTTATATTCCAGAATATTCCCGGTGAAGATGGGTTCTGTTTCATAGGCTTTGATTCCGGTTGGTGTGACGGTATTTGCTGTTTTCATGTTGCCGTAGCCGTGATCTACAGCAATGATTTTTGTGTTTCTGAGTTCTCGCATAAAAAACACCTCCATTTTCGTATTGATTAATTCAGCAGGCTGTACCGGTGTGGTACTGCTTTGCTGTGAGATAAGCATACGAAAGTTGGAGGAAAAAGACATTGAGGGAAAATTGAGTTGGAATTGAAAAATAGGATATAATTTTGTAAAATAGAGCAATTTCTTTAGTTTTTTATAGCCCTGCATTTTTTTGTTATAAACGTTCATTAAATGTTGACATGTTATTATATAAATAGTAAAATTGTACAATAAAATGTGGAAAGTTGGATGGAATTTATTGAATTATAATAAAACTAATCGTACTTAACTGGCGGCTTATGTATTTGTAGAACTTAGAATAATAGAAAATTTAAAATATTATCAATTTTTACAGCTGTTGCAATGCTTTCAGTAGGAACAACAGTTTTTGCAAGTCCTTAACTGTTGTTTGATAAGGAGTGTAGTTTTATACAAATAGTGATATTATTGCAAAAAACTAGGATTTTATAAAAATAAAAAAATCAAGTCTATAGCTGTTTGAAGTGAGGAGAAAAGCGTATGAGAAATGTGTTGGCAACGGACATAAAAAACAATATTCGAAGCATTCGCTTTATTTTGGGGATTTTTCTAATCGTTTCGGCTACCCTGATGTCTGAGCATGAGATGTTGCAGAAGATCATAAATGCAGGCGGATCTGCAGAAGGACCAGGCTGGTTCGTAGCATACACCTATTGTATGAACAGCGTTAATATGCTTCTGTTTGTTCCCATTGCCGTTGCTTTTGCGGGTGGAGAGAATACGGAGGCTGAGCTGCACAGTCGTTTTTTTCTGTTCAGTTATATCCGTTCAGGGAGAAAACAGTATCTCGTAGGAAAAGCAGCAGGATTGTTGGTCTCCGGAGGTTTGACAGCTTTTTTAGCCATGGTGTTCCTTCTTGTAATCTGTATACTGAGGTTCGGTCAGTATCCTTCTCTGATTGACGGAAATTATGAGATGGCAGTGCTTGTGGGCAGAACGGCGGTAAGCTTTCTGAGATTGTTTTTAAATGGCGCTTTTTGGGCGCTAATTGGCGGTACGTCGGCTGTCATAACAAAAAATCGCTATATGTCCTATGCCGTTCCTTTTATTCTTTATTATGTCCTGACCGTATTTCAGGAGCGTTACTATCAAAAAGCATTCTTTCTGAGTCCCCGCTATTGGGCGGCGTCTATTTACTACAATGATATCTTCTGCATTGCTATATTAGCGGTTGGAAGTTTTTTAACGGCACTGATCTTTATGTGCGCAATAGAAAGAAGGTTGCGGTATGCGTGATATTAAACAGGCTTTTTGGATTGCAGGCCAGAATTTCTATGGATGGAAAAAAAGTCCGAGGATCTGGATGACCTTTATTTTGGCAGCTATATTATGTCTGATGCTGTCGGATCAGATTATTTCCCATGCGATAAAATATGAGACAATCCTTCAGGTATTCGAGCCGTTTATTTGGACATATGGGGATGCATCCTCTGTTATGCTGTCCTCCCTGCTTTTAATCCTGCTCTTTGCGGACATGCCATTTATCAGTCAGGCAACTCCGTATTGGCTTGTACGCACAAAACGGAAGATATGGCTTGCGGGTCAGATTATCTATGTGATCCTGGCGACTGTGATCTATAATATTTTTTTGGCTGTGATGCTTGGAATTATGGGAGCTCCCTTTTCCTTTACGGGAAATGTGTGGAGCGAAACAGCGGCAATGTTGGGCTATGGCGGTGGGGAGAGCATAACCGTTCCTGTTTCCATAAAAACAATGGAAAGCTCAACTCCTTATATGTGCGCAGCAATAGTGTTTGGACTTGTACTTTTATATACTCTTTTTATCGCAGTTCTCATGTTGTTTTTAAATCTGGCTGCGGGAAATATGGCAGGGGTGATCGGTGCTTTTGCAGTCAGTCTGTATGGGCTCCTGCTGAACCCAGATGTTTTCCGGAAACTGTTTCATTTTACAGAAAGTCAGGAATATAGGGCGAACGTGTTCTGCGGCTGGCTGTCTCCGTTGAACCAAGCTACCTTTCCCATGCACAGCTTTGGTTATGATTACCTGCCAGGGATCGGGATGAGCATGTTCATATTTGCAATATTAATCATAGCGCTGATCGGCTTGTCAGCCGTCCGAATTAAGGGCTATAATTTCTCTTTTACGCAGACAAACGAATAAATGGAGGGCAAAATGGAATATGCAATCAGGTTGAAGGGACTGACAAAATCCTTTCAAAAAGAAAAAGTATTAAAGAACATTACCCATGATTTTGAAAAAGGGAAGATTCATGGGATTATGGGGTTTAACGGTTCAGGGAAAACCGTAATGTTTAAATGCATCTGTGGATTTTTACAACCTGAGAGCGGCACAGTGCTCGTAGGGGGAAAACAGATCGGGAAGGAGCTGGACTTTCCAGATTCCGTAGGCATTATCATTGAAAACCCTGGCTTCTTTCTGGATCTCAGCGGTTTTGCGAATTTAAAGAGACTGGCGTCTCTGAAACACCGTATTTCCGATGACGATGTGAGGGCGACGATGCGTGCCCTAGGGCTTGATCCTCTGTCTAAAAAGAAGGTAGGACAGTATTCTCTTGGAATGCGTGAACGTCTTGGTATCGCACAGGCAATCATGGAAGATCCGGAGCTTTTGATATTGGACGAGCCTTTTAATGGTCTGGACAAGCAGGGGGCAGGAGAGGTCTGCGAGCTTTTGCGGGGATTAAAGGAACGAGGGAAGACTATTCTTATCGCAGCACATAACATGCTGGAGATCGAATGGCTCTGCGATACGATCTGTGAGATGGATGCAGGTGTCCTGACGCAGATAAAATAAAAATACGGGGGAAAGAATATGGGAAAGGTATTAATTAAATGCATTCAAACACCAATGCAGAAATATTTTTATGATCGTTCTTTGGATTCTGTAGTTATGGTGAATGATGAAGAATATCAGATATTAAAAACTGTGGAAAAGACAAAATTGGTTCCTGATGGAGTGTTAAGACGGTTTGTGAAAAGCGGATTATTGCGTGAGACTGCGATAGAAGAAATTGAGCATCCTGAGACAGAAAACTTACATTTGTTGGCAGAACATTATATGGGCAATCTGATTTTGCAGGTAACTCAGCAGTGTAATTTGAGATGCAAATATTGTGCATATTCTGGAAACTACTATAATCGTTCCCATACGTCAAATAGGATGGATTTCGAGACAGCCAAAAAAGCAATAGACTTTTATTTGAAAAGAAGCGAAAAAGCGGATCAACTTGCATTATCATTTTATGGGGGTGAGCCTCTTCTGGAATTTGAATTGATTAAGAAATGTGTTTCCTATATTTTACAACGTAAAGGGGATAAAAAAATTCTTTTTACTATGACGACTAATGGGACTTTAATGACAGAAGATGTCATAGAATTTTTGGTAAAATATGAGTTTAATCTTATGATTAGCCTTGATGGTGATAAGAAAAGTCACGATATAAATCGAAGATTTAAAACAGGAAAAGGTTCATTTGACATTATTTTAGAAAATTTGAGTAGACTGAAAGCTTACAATGAAGAGTACTATTCAAAAGTTTTGTTTAATTGTGTTATTAGTTCTTCATCAGATCTTGAAAATATATATCGATTTTATTCGGAAGAAGAGCTGTTTGAAGCAGGGACAGTGAATTTCAATTATGTAAATCCAGTTGGTTTAAAAGATGAGACATTGTCGCGCATAACACAAAAAAATTTCAGAGTACATCGACTAGCATATATAAAGATGATTTTATCTGTATTAGAGAAGCGAAAATGGGATGCACAAAGTCGATTGTTGCGAAGAGAACTGCAAGATATTGAGTTATTATATGAACAGCTACATAGTCATGTTGCTGAAGGCAAAAAAACACATCATGGTGGTCCATGCATTCCTGCAGTTAGAAGACTATTTGTGGATACAAAAGGTGAATTTTTTCCATGTGAAAGAGTTTCGGAAGAAGATTCAGAAATGTGCATCGGAAGTTTGGATTCGGGATTTGATTTTGATAAAATGAGTTTCCTACTTAACCATGGTAAGATGATTAAAGAAAAATGTTTAGGATGTTGGAATTTGAGAATGTGTGCATATTGTTTGGCGCAAATTCCAAAATAAATAAGGTAGTCTGTTTCTAAAAAATATACGAAAACGTTAATAGTGTCAGGAAGATATTTATAAGTTAAAGAGTTTATAATTGAAGTTTCGTGAAAAAGCGACAATTCTATAAGATATATGGAGGAAAAATGAAAAAAAGTGTTCTAGCAATTATGGTAGGTGCGTTGTGTATTATTCTTTCCAGCTGTCAGGAAACACCAGAGGAGAGTTCGGTAGTCAGCAAAGTGGATGGGATTAGCGAGGCGGCTGTCTGTGAACCTCTTAAAAAAGGAGAAAAGAGAGAGACAAATGTTCCAACGCATTGGAAATTTGAAGAAAAGAAAAGCAACGACCGTGTGGTTATCCAGGCAGATATTAAGTTGGGCGAACAAAGCATTGGCAATCTTCCAGTCATAGAGATGCAAAATCACGAGTTAACGCAGGAAGAACTGAATGGATTGATTGATTATTTTACGGACGGTGAGGAACTATATATGCCACAGATGGTGACAAAGGATGCGTATCAGGAAGTGTTAGACAGGATTTCCAGCAAGGAAGGAAGTTACTTGCAATCAGCATATTCTACATCGATTGCAGGGATTCAAAACGCAACCCGAGAGGGGATGGAGCTTGCACCGGATGAAGCGTCTGCACCGGAAAAGATGGAGATAAAATTTCAAAAAAAAACAGAGGATCACGGTGTGGAAGCGGCACGGAGTTGGATGAGTACTGAATTGGAAAACACAGATACAGAGGATTATTTTACTGCAGATGTGGGCGAGGACAGGAAGGCATATATAGAAGCAGAGCGGTATAATCAGGAAATTGACAATGACAGTAGTTTTCTCTGGATGGAGGGTTCTAATTTTATAGAAGAAGAAACAATAGAAACTGAGGAAATGCAGAGTGAGTATTACAGTAGCTTTGGCATGGATACCAACGGCTATACAGAGAAATTTCATGAACTGGCAGATGCGTATCGAAAGTGCATGGACAAGATCACCTTTACAGAGGAAGATGGAAAGGAACAGGCAGAACAAGTTTTAGAGGATTTAGGTATCGATGGAATGGGCCTTGTAGATTCTGATCGTACCGTGTGGTTCCCGAATGGCGCATGTTCAGAGCGCAATGGTCTGGGACTTGGTAGTGATGCTTTGTGGCAGGGAGATCTGGATAGAGGATTACCGGGATATCTGTATTGTTTTTCGAAAAGTGTAGAGGGTATTACTTCAGTTCCTGATGGCGTGGTTGCGGAAGAAACAGTGGATAGTTATGTGCCTCCGTTCCAGGTAGAAACAATCTCTATTCTGATAACAGAGGAAGGAATTAAATATTTTAAATGGGATGGGATATCGGAAGAAGTCTGTACGGTGACGGAAAATACAAAGCTTCTGCCTTTTGAAAAAATACAGGCAAAGCTGACAGATCAGATTTTTTATTGGTATTCCGGAAAAGGCCAGTCTGCCAACGACACTACCGCACTGGAGTATGATGTGGTAAACGCAAAATTGCAGTATACTTATACCACAGCCTATCAGGAGCCGAAACACGCATGGTTGGTTCCAGCATGGATTTTTACTGTCAGGGAAAGTATTGGTGGAAATTCTCTACAGGAGCTTTCTTATGTGATCAATGCTTATGATGGCAGTGTGATTGGAGAAGCATATTAGGGTTCAGCGACACTTGAATTTTTATTGACCATAGAATTACAAGGTTTATCATGAGAATAATAAATATGCGATATTTGGCTTGGATATATAACAGGTAAGAATAGGAATAGTGCAAATGATTAAGCTCGCATTGATTGATAACGGTATACCTTATCATATGAGAAATAACAGGAATCAAAGGATTGTTCATAAATCTTTTTTGGCTTCTAAATGCGATCCAAGTGAGTATAAAGACGATAAATCATTCCATGGCGCTGTATGCGTCGGAATTATCACAAGCATATGTAGTGATATAGAATTATGGGACTTGAATGTGACTGACTCTGCAGGAACAACACAGATCACAGTTTTGCTGGAAGCTTTGGAATGGTGTATTCAAAATAAAATAAAGTTAATTCACATGAGTCTTGGAACAATCAATTATTTTGATATTAAACCCTTATGGATTCAAATAAAAAGATTACTTGATGCTGATGCGATTATAGTAGCAGCATATCATAACAGAAATATAAAGACTTATCCAGCTGCATATCCAGGTGTTTTTGGTGTCAGGCAGGATCGTTATGGTCTTTTGGGAAATGGTCAAATTCTGTTTCAAGAACAAAAAGGTTATAATATTGAGAATTCTATTATAGCAAATTTTTCGTGGAATGGGATCGTAAATCAAGCCAATAGTTATGCGGCTCCTGTTGTCACTGGACATATTGCTACATATTTAAACAGAAAGCCCACAGCAGGATTTGATGATGTTATGGACTTTTTGATGACTATAGCAACGCATAAATCTGATTATCCGGATATACTAGAAAATGTAATAAGGGATAAAACCAATATAGAGATACCGGTAATTGCCGGTATTGATTTAGATTACGAGGAAATGATACAGCTAAAAGTGATGTTTAGTCAGAACGGTTATTACGCAATAAATCTGCAGAAAAATCCTTTAGATGAAAATGTAATTCCTTTAGAATATTATGACGATTCCAATGAGTCATTGAACGATATCCTTTATACAGTATATATAGCTTATGAACCTGATATTATTCTTTTGAATCAAGAGGAAGAAATATTTGAAAGTAGTAAGGCATCAGATATAGATATGTATATTGTGCGTAAAAATAATATGTATGAATTGTATGCAGAAGATCGAATAGGAATAACTTACAATATAGAGGATATATATGAGCTTGTTTGTCAATATTTTGCTTAACGAATAGTGAGGATGGCAATTGGATATGAGAGAAAATGGGAAAACATGGTATCGAATTTGTAAAATGTTGTGTGAATATAAAAAGTATTTTCCAGGGATTATCTGTTGCCTTTTGGGTTCATCATTCATAACGTTTATACACCCACTGCTTATAAGACAAATAACAGATTGTGGTATATTGCAGAAAAACATGAAATACATTCTTTTATTTTCTGTTATATTAATAATAATTTCTTTAACCCAGCAAGAGTTAAATATAATCCAAACAAAATTATTTTCAAATGTACATAATCAGTTTACACATTCTCTCTATAAAAAGACTTACTGGAAAATCAATAGGATGAAAATACAGTATTTTGCTGAAAGAGGAAGTGCAGAGATTATAAATACAATTGGTATGGATATTGATAATGTGTCATCTGTTGTGGATCAGATTACTCAGTTTTCTATATCATCAATTCTCCAAATAATAGGAGGAGTAGTTGGGCTGTCCTTATTAGACTGGAAATTAGCAATATTGATAGAAGCAATTATTCCACTGAAATTTATAATAGTGTCCTATTGTGCAAACAAGAAACGGGAAGTGTTTGAACAGTGGATTGAGGATAAACGAAAGTTTATGAGTTGGTTTGCCGAGTGTATAAATGGAATTCATGAAATGAAGCTCTGGAATCTGTTTCAGGTAAAAAAATCTCAATTTGAAGGTCTGCAAAAAGATTTGATGGATTCATATAAAAAGAACGCAATGCTAGATGAATATAGTACTGTCAGTGTTGTAGTAATAGACACGGTTGTAAATGCGTTATTATATATATTAAGTGGGCTTTTTATAATAAAAGGAGAATTCACTATAGGCGGAGCATTTGCTTTTATTACATATTGAACAAGCAGAGGAGCATATTTACAAGTTCTCAGGCATTGATGAAGGCAATATACCTAGACTATAAAAAATTTGAGATAGGAGGAGCGAAAAGTGTCAAAAAAAGAAAAGTGATCCTTATGTAAACGCTCCATGTCTAAGAAAAAATGGAAATGGACAAGCGCCTAGTCTTGGAGTGTATCTCAAAACTAGGCGTTTACATTATTGAGGCAATATATTTTACAAGTGTTTGTAGGAACCGTTAGTGCTTGGTGAGAAGAATACTTTTTGCCAGAGCAATTCCAGCTTGTGGATACAATTCTTGAATTGCTTGATATTTTTCTTCAATCAATTCGGGTTCGTCTGCCCATATATCCTCATAAATTTTCAAGGCTTTTTTAAAATGGGTTTTCGCTTGCGAAATATTTGCAGTGATCAGGCAGATACTTCCAAGGGATTCCTGTACCTGGGCATAATCCAAACAGTGGTTTGAATTATATTCTTTGATAATCTGTGCTAATTTCTGAAGAGCAGACAGGGCAAGGTCAGGTTCTTGTATTTCAATTAAGAGGACAGCATAATTATTAATCTGAGGAATACTGTCATTAGTATAAAGAAGCTGGTATTGTTGTAAAAGAGAGATACCCATTTTCATGTGCCTTTTAGCGAGATCAAGTTGTCCGTTGATTCGGTAAAGCCCTCCAAGATTGGAATGGAGGTTGGAAACCAGGTGGGCATTTTCTTTTGTGGTTTCTTTTATTTGAGCAAGTGCTTCTTTTTCTAATTTTATCGCTTTTTCTGTTTTGGGTTCCAGAGTTGCCTGATAATCCAATAGTAAGGCACGGTCAGATGCAGTCCCGTAAGTATTTGCTTTTATAAAATGCTGTAGTTCCTGGATGATTTTTTTCATACCCTTTTGATAGTGGTACTTCTCCATATATGGAAAAACATCTTCTAAAAATAACAGGTATTGGGGAATATCGTCCTTTTCAATGAAAAGCATGATGTTTTCTACTGTTTGAAATAATTTTTTATAATAGCTAACTTCAATGCCATGCATCAAACATATTTTTTGCAGAGAATCCAATAACGTGTGGCAGCTTGTAACAGAAGGTGCGGTCTCGGAAACTGCAATTTCCTGAATCATTGGATGCAGAGAAATAGTATGCCGGAGACTTGACTGTACAAAACCTGTCTCGATCAGATCATTCACGTCATTTAAAGTAGGCAGCTCCAGCCATTTGGAAAATATACGGGCAGAAATACCAGATGAAGGCATAAAACACATATTGCACATAATATCCTGCTGTTTCCGTGATAAGGAGTATAACGAAAACAGGGTATGGATATGGTTGTAATAGGTGGCTTTTTTGCTCTGACCATCTTTCATTACTTTAATCTTATCTTCATTATGAAGAGAAGCCTTTTCCTCTTGAAGTTTTATCAATAATTGCTCTGGAGTTAAAATTCCATTTTCCAGAAGTTTGGCTGCCAGTTCGACAGCAAAAGTATGGTAGTGTACAGTTTCTATGATTTTTTCTACGATTGCCCGGTTTTCCTCTGCTTCTGAATAAAATACAGATGTCAGTTGAAAAAGAGTGGGTATATCTTTCAGTTCTTTTAATTGAAAACTACAGTATTCAGACAGTTGGCTTCTGGTTGTAAATAAAACCCGGCAACGGTATTTTAATACGACTGACAGGCAACTGTCCTGTGTGGATGTGACATTAAAATTGTCTATGATCAGCAGTGTATCAGATTTCAAAGAGCGTAAGAAACGGTTATGTCTTTGAAAACGTTCCTGCTCACTGATTTCTGGTGGATCATCAATAAAATCCATGTCTACAATATCTTGATATAGATTACCGGTGTATTCCATATAGAGAATATTGGTGTACTGTTTTCTGTATTGCTTTGCATAGGCTTTAGCAAGCTCGCTTTTTCCAATTCCGGCAATTCCATAAAGAAATATATGTCGGTTCTCTTCAAACAAAGTATGGAGTTCATCCAGTTCTTCTTCTCTTCCTAGAAAATGACGGCATGGTTTTGGGACTTCGCTGTCCATAATGTAATCCAGAACAATCGGAGATAGAACACCTCCTGCAATCAGTTTTTGATTTCTTGTATCACGTTTAATAAATTGCCGTTCCATACCAAAAGAAAGTACTTTTGCTAAAAACAACAGCCTTGAATCAGAAGGTTTATATAGAGATACAAGTTCCTGCTTTTTTGTATCCGAAATCGTATCGTCCTGTATGAATAACGTGTAAATGTCCTGTATAACCATGTTGCAGTCTGCCATTAAGGGAAGTAAGTTCCGCTGAATGGTTGTTGCCAGTTTTTTCTGATTGCTGGGTTTTGCATAATATGAGGTTATTTTGGGACTGATTTTTGCTTGTCCGGTTATCCAGCGGCAAATTAGACCATTATCCATAGAAAAATCTTCATTTATCGGATCATTCATAAAATCTTCAAATAATTCGTATAAAAAATCAGGTTGGTTCATCTGATTGCTTTCACTGATTTGATTTTTTAGGCATGTGCTAATAGAAGAAAAATCACATCGTTCCAACAGAAATCCCTCCTTTGGTTTTCGTGTTTTATATTCTTAAAGTCTTTTTATTATAACACGAACAAATGTTCCGGACAATAGGAATTGATACTGTATAGGAAGAAAATGAATCTTAAAAACTCAATCTGCGGTCAATTTCAATTCAATGTGATTGGTGCAGAATAATTTTAGAATGTAATCAGGCTTTCGAAAGCCGAATTCAATTCATACAGAACTTTTGTACAATCCTGCCGGCATAGGATGTAGAGAGAACTGTATGCTGAAGGAGGCATATAGCATGAATACGTTATTTGATTCTGTAGAAGTTCTGGATACAAAAAAAGAAATCCAAAAAGAGAATGTAAGCTATGAACATGCAGGATATCAGATTCGAGTGCATTTTAATGGGGAAAAGACATTGATCCAGTGCATTCAGAATCTTACTGAACGAAAAATTGCAGGTTGATTTTCTTAAGTTCTTGTTGTAAAATAAAGACAATTAAAGACAATGACTACGCAAGACCGATGAAAAGAGGGATAGAATGTATCAGGCAGGAATTTATTGCCGAATTTCCATTGAAGAGCAAAATAAAGAGGGTGAATACAGCAATAGTATTCACTCTCAGATTCAGATGGCAAGAGATTATATTGCAGAGAATAAAGATATTGCAGAGAAAAAAGTTTATGTAGACGATGGGGCTTCTGGAAGTAATTTTGAAAGAACTGAATTTCGGAGGATGCTGGCAGATATTGAGCTTGGTGTTATCAATATGGTGATTTTTAAGGACGTATCTCGACTTGGAAGAGAACATATTGATACCAACTATTATCTAGGCAAATATTTCCCGGAGAAACAGATTCGGATTGTTTCGATTCTGGATAATTATGATTCAGCCGTTGGAACTTATGATGAAATGTTAGAAATAAAAACTTTGCTGAATGATATGTATTTGAGAGATACATCCAGAAAGATTAAGACAACGATTCAGACCAAAAGAAGTATGGGCGAATATACTCCGAAACAGCCCCCCTTTGGATATGTGAAAAGTAAAACAATTCATAATCATCTGGAAATTGATCCTTATGCAGCCGAGGTTGTTCGAAGAATTTACAGAATGTATCAAAATGGATTTGGCTGTACGGTTATTTGCAGGACTTTGAATGAAGATGAAATCCCTTGTCCCGCAAAATATAAAAAGGAAGTTTTAAAAACCAATTATGTATGGGATTCGGGAAAAGGTCTGTGGACATCGTCTACTGTAAGTGGAATTTTAAAGAATCCGGTCTATACTGGGGCGGTTGTGATTCGGAAACATGAAAGACCGTCTTATAAGCTGAAATACAAAAAGGCAATTCCCCTGGAAGAAATGGAGCTGGTGCCGGATGCACATGAGGCAATCATTTCTAAAGAAGAGTTTGATAGGGTTCAGCAAATAAGAAAGGGGCGCAGAGTTTCCTATTTTGATAAAAACAATGAACCACATAAATATGTGGGACTGCTCTTTTGTGGGAAATGTAAAACAGCCATGCGAAAACGTTATCTGGCATCTCATAAAGACTATGACGGATATATGTGTGGTTTTCATCAGAAGCAGGGGCAGAATTACTGTGAGCTGAATCATATTACATTTGAAAAGCTGGATGAACTGGTTGTATTTGCAATCAACCAGCAATTGAAACAGATGAAGATGGATATGAAGAATCTGGAAACTCAGATCAGACAGAAACAGCCGGAACTGGATGGTAAAATTGCAAAATTGCAGGCAAAAATAGAAAGAAATCTGGAATACCGGAAACGAGCATATGAACAGTTTATGGATGAAGTACTTTCCAAAGAGGAATATCTGGAATTAAAACAGATGTATGAAACAGAGAATCAGAAATATCAAAAAGAATTATCAGAACTGAACCATGAAGAGCAAAGGCAGCGGGCGGCGGTCAATGAAACAAAGATATGGTTGGAGCACTTTAATCGCAGAAGAATAACGGTAAAGCAGCTTACCAGAGAAGCGCTTGTGGAGTTAGTTGATAAAATTTATGTATATCCAGAGCAGAAAATAGATATATATTTTAAGTTTGCTTCAGTAGAGAGTTCACCAGATAGAATACTTGAGAAAGATGGGGTGATATGATGTATCAGATGGGTGTATATTGTCGTCTGTCGAAGGATGATGGAGAGAATAAAGTTAGTGAGAGTATTGAAAATCAGATGAAACTGATTCGTGAGTATGTGACTAAATCAGAGGATCTGGAAATCGCAGATATTTATATTGATGACGGTTATTCGGGGCTTTATTTTGCGAATAGACCGGAATTTCAGCGGATGATGGAGGATATCTACAAAGGGAAAATTCAAGGCGTTATTACGAAAGATATTTCCCGGCTTGGGCGTGAACATATTGAAACCAGTAACTATATTGAGCGTGTTTTTCCATCTTTGGGTGTGCGTTATATTGCAATTTTGGATGGCGTGGATTCTGTTCATCACAGTAATGAAGAATTGGCACAGTTTAAGACGTTGTTTAATGATATGTATAGTCGTGATATATCTAAGAAAATCAGAGGTGCATTGACCGCCCAGAAGAAACGGGGACAGTTTATGTCTGGGTTTGCCCCATATGGATATGTAAAAGATCCGGCAGATAAGCATCATTTTCTTGTAGATGAAGAAGCAGCTAAAGTGGTACGGAGAATCTTTTATATGAGTTTGGAAGGATATTCCAGGGATGGTATTGCAAAGAAACTGAATCAGGAAGGAATTCTGACACCGTCAGAGTATAAGAGAAAGGTGCAGGGATTGAAATATGCCAATGCATTAGAAAAAGCGGGTGCAAAGGGCTGGGCATATCCTACGATCAATGTAATTTTGCGAAACAGAGTTTATACAGGGGCTATGGTACAGCATAAATCAGAAAAGATATCCTATAAAGTGGAAAAGTATCAATATATTCCAGAGGAACAGCAGTATATTGTGGAAGGAATGCACGAAGCAATTATTAGCAAAGATACTTTTGAGCAGGTACAGGAACTTATGAAGAAAAGAACACGGACACCGGGATTTAATAGCGAAGTGAGAAAGGTAAATCCATACGCAGGAATTATTGTTTGTGGAGATTGCGGATATAATTTCCAGAGGGTTACTTGTCGGGACGGTTATGAGTGCGGTACCTATCACAAAAAAGGAAACACAGTTTGTTATTCTCATTTCATTAAAAAAGAAGTATTGGATTCTATTGTAAAAAATGAAATCCAAAGACAAGCGGAACTGGCACTGAAAGAAAGTGATAAGGATGAAATATTAAAAGTAGCAGATAGGAAGAAGGAGGTGCAGAGACGATGTGCAGAAGCAGACCAGCAGATTGAACGGTTACAAAAAGAACTTGCGGCTGTCCAAAAGTATAAAAAGAAAACTTACGAAAATTATGTAGATGGTGTTCTGGATAAAGAAGAATATCTCTCCTATAAGGCAGAATATGAAAAGCAGGATAAAGATATCAGGGCGAAGATTCAGTTGGCAGAACAAGAGAAAGACAGCTTTGGAGAGGCAGAAGAATCTTATGAAAACTGGATAGAGAAATTTATCAAGTATGGAACATTATCCGAAGTGACAAGAGAAATTGTGACAGAATTGATTGAAAAAATTGTTGTGAATGGAGATAAGAGCATTGATATTGTATTTAAGTATCAGTCGCCTTATCCGGTAGAAAAACAGGCAGTGTAAAGACTGCAAATTTTTTTACAGTAATTTTCCCCTAGTTATAATGAACACACAGAGGGGATTCCCTTCTGGAAAACTATATTGATACAGTTGCGGCCATGGGGCGGACTGTGATCGTTACAGGAACCGGAAATAACGGCAGCCAGCCCTGGCATGCAGGAGGAATCCTGCAGCAGGGGAAAACAGAAGAAATCCAGCTGGCAGTGGGAGCTTTTGAGCCCACATTAAATGTACAGCTATGGAAGGATTATGAAGATGAGATGGAAATTTATCTGGAAAGTCCGTCTGGAGAACAGATTGGCCCATTATATGAACGGCTGGGCCCCCAGCGGCATCTGCTGGAAAATACAGAGCTTCTGATCTATTATGGAAAACCCGGTCCATATCAGCTGTCCCAGGAAATCTACATAGATTTCATTCCTGAAGGTAATTATGTGGACAGCGGTGTCTGGAAAGTTCTTTTAAGTGGAAAACATGTGCGTTCCGGCCAGTATTTCCTCTGGTTGCCGGGCGGAAATGTACTGAATCGTGGAACCGGGTTTTATTCTCCACGGGCAGTGGGAACCCTGACGATTCCTTCCACTGCTGGAAAAGTTATTTCTGTTGGAGCTTATGATTCCAGACAGAATGCCTACGCAGATTTTTCCGGAAGGGGAAGTCAGTTCCTGCCGATCCGGAAGCCTGACCTCGCAGCTCCCGGTGTATCCATCTCCGCCCCGGTTCCCGGCGGAGGCTACGCCACTGTCACCGGAACCTCCTTTGCGGCACCCTTTGTCAGCGGAAGCGCAGCTCTGCTTATGGAATGGGGGATCGTGAAAGGAAATGATCCGTTTCTTTATGGGGAAAAGGTGAAGGCGTATCTGAGGAAAGGCGCACAGAGTGTGGGCGGATATGAGGAATATCCGAATGTGGAGGTGGGATGGGGACGGTTGTGTCTGGCAGAGAGTATCCCATACGGCATATCCTGAACATATAGAAACGGACAGGATTTTCAGATACGAGCCTTATGATCCTGCCATTGATGTGGAGATGAGTTCAGTTACTGTCAGAGGTGCTAGTGCAAATATTGAAGCATTCACGCATAATGTAGATAAACAAAACACAACTATAAAAAGAAGGAGGATAGGGTATGGGTTTATTTGATAAGAAGATCTGTGATATCTGCGGAGAGAAAATAGGTTTATTGGGAAACAGAAAACTGGATGACGGAAATCTGTGTAAGGATTGTGCAAAAAAATTATCACCATGGTTTGAAGACCGGCGGCACAGTACGGTAGAGGATATCAAACGTCAACTGGAATATCGTGAAAAAAACAAAAAAGCCGTAATGGATTTTTGTATAACCCGTCAGATCAATACCAGAAATTATAATGTTTTTATTGATGATAATAAGGGGAATTTTACTGTTGCACGGAAGCTGGATGTCAATGAAAATCCGGACATAGTTCCTTTATCCGCTGTTGTGCAGTGCAGAGTTGATGTAGAGCGACAGCAGAACGAGGAAACATATACAACAAAGGATGGAGAAACCGTAAGCTATCAGCCACCGGTATATAAGTATGAATTTGATTATACTATGCGTATTAAAGTAAAAACTCCATGGTTTGATGATATGGATTTTCGTCTGAATACTTTTTCCATAAGCAGCGATAACAGAGGCGAATTGATGGAAGTGGAGCAGACAGGTCATCAGATCATAGCCGCCTTGACACCAAATGCGGCTGGAATGCAGCAGCCCGGAATGCAGATGAATAACGGAATGCAGCAGTCCGGGATGTACATGAACGATGGAATGCAGCAGTCCGGAATGAACATGAACAGTGGAATGCAGCAGCCTGGTATGAATATGAACAGCGGAATACAGCAGCCTGGAATGCATATAAACAATGGAATGCAGGAGTCCGGGATGAACATGAACAGCGGAATGCAGCAATCTGGAATGCAGATGAACAACGGAATGCAGCAGCCTGGGATGCAGATGAACAATGGAATACAGCAACCCGGAATGCAGCAGCCCGGCGGTTTGTGGAAATGTCAGTGCGGTGCAGAGAATACCGGAAGGTTCTGCGAATACTGTGGCCAGCCAAGACCATTTTGAGTGATGATAGACAGAGTGGACAGAATTGTTCACTCTGTTTGTGACAACAGGGTTGAGAATGGATGATTTCTCTGAAAACTATATAATAAAATAGAGTTTTATAGTATACTTGTCACAGGGATGTATTAATGAGAGAGGAATTTTCATGACATACAATAAAAAAAGGGCACTGTCGTATGGAGGAATCCTGATAAGTGTATTGCTGGCGTATTTCTGCAGGCTGGTAAGACCGGAAAATGTTTTTATGAGAAATCTGGCAGATCAGTGTCGTAACTGTATTTATCTGGGAATGTATTGTGCCTGGGTGATCTATCTGGAAAAGCATGTAGTGCATAGAAAAACGCGCAGATGCCTGACTGCAATTGGCTGTCTGATGGTATTCTGGTTCTTTGTGCGGACGGTAAAATTTCATATTCTTCATGATCCGCTTGGAGAACATATCTGCTGGTATCTGTATTATATCCCGATGATCCTGATACCGGTCCTTGGACTGGCAGCAGCGATGTTTCTTGGTGAAAAGGACGGCGAGAAAACGGGCAGAAAAATTATTGTTTTGCTGTTTTTTGCGGTGATTATGATCGTCTGTGTTTTTACAAATGACCTGCATCAGCTGGTGTTTCGGTTTTCCGGGCGGCCGCCGCTTTCAGATAGAGATTACAGCTATGGTATTCTTTTTATAGTAATCCAGGGATGGATCATATTTTGCCTGATATGGATGGAAATCATGCTGATCAGAAAAAGCAGGATTCCGGGAAGAAAGCAATTTTGGCTGCCGGTTATTCCGGGAATATTGCTTCTGGGATGGAATATCGGGAATTTACTCCGTCTGCCTCTGATCAAAACAATTGCCGGAGATATGACAGCGGTATGCTGCCTTTTGATGGCGGCAATTTACCAGGGATGTATATTATGCGGCCTGATACAGACGAACAATCGATATTTTGAATTATTCCAGACCTCCGGAGGACTGGATGCAGAGATTACGGATGATTCCTTTCAGCGTTATTATCATTCCGGTGATTTTCCTGAGCTGTCACCGGAACTGCGTAAAATTGTAATAAACAGATCAGCTGTACAGGAACAGGGAATCCGGATCAACCATATTCCTATAAGAGGAGGACATTTGTTCTGGTCAGAAGATATTTCGGTGCTTCTGGATCAGTATCAGGATATCCGGGAACAGCAGGAGGAGCTGACTGCCAGAAATCGTCTGTTGCAGAAAACCTATCAGAAAGAAGCTGAGCGGAGAAAAACAGAAGAACAGAACCGACTGCTGAACATGATACAGAATCAGACAGCCGGGCAGCTGGAATTGCTGTCACAGCTGATGGATGAGCTGGAAAGAACGGAGTCAAGGGAACACTATGACCGGATCTTGGGAAAAATCGTGGTTGTTGGTACATATTTAAAAAGAAGAAAAAATCTGGTATTGACACAATATGCATCAGACGGAAATCTGCTTACAATGGAGGATCTCAGACAGAGTCTTGCGGAATCCTGTGACAGCTTAAAATTATGTAAGATCCGGGCAGCTTATTATGTCGAAAATGGTGAAGTGCAGCTGAATGCAGATGATATACTAAAATGCTATGATACCTTTGAATGGCTTGTGGAACGATTGTTTGATACAATGCAGTCTGTTTTTTACCGTGTGTCGCAGATCGATGATGCTTTGCGGATCTCGGTTCATATTGTAGCAGAAGCAGATCTTCGGGGATTAATGTCAGAAAGACCGGAATTAAATGTGCAGCAGGAAGATGAAAACGAATGGTTTATCGGATGTATCGTATTCAGAAAGAGAGGCGGAAGATGACTGATTTTGCGGAATGCAGTATGGCAATGCAGGATTTTTTGATGATCCTTCTTGAAATCTGCCTGATTCTGGAATTGATCCTTCTGTTGATCAGGATAACCTGTTTTTACGGGAAAAAGAAAATTATAACAGCAGTGACTGTTTTTGCAGTTTCTTTTATGCTTATGGGGTTCCTGATGAATGATCACAGATATTGCCAGGGGGAAAGCGCATATCAGCTAATGCTCCGGATGTGTCCGGTCAGTGTTTTGATGGCAGCGATGGTGGTATTGTTGCTTTATCTTTGCTGGGCAATCTGGAGAGAGAGACGCAGATATCACCATTCTCTGTCTTACTGGTCTGTGAATGAAGCTGTTGATGATGTTCCTTGTGGGGTGTGTTTTTCGGATCCTCTTGGAAGGATCGTTTTATGCAACACCAAGATGCATGAACTGAGCAGGATAATGATAGGCTCCTATCTGCAGGATTATGAGGCATTGCGGAAAGTAATAAATGGAGGATCCGAAGCAGAGGGACTTCGCAGATTAAACAGTGACAGTAATGTATTTTATTTTCCGGATGATTCCGTCTGGATGTTTCAGGAATATCGTCTGCAGGAGCCGGATTGTGCAGGATATCTGCAGACAGTGGCAGTTAATGTATCAGAAATTTATTACAATGGTGAAAAGATCAGAGCAAATAATGAAAAGCTGGAAATCCTGAATCATAAGCTAGAGGAAATGTATGAAAAAATCGGAGATAAAATAAGAGAGCAGGAGACACTTGCCATGAAAATGCAGGTTCATGACAATTTTGGCCGAAGCCTTCTGTCAATACGCAGGATATTGGAAAGAAAAGAAAATCAGGATAAAATGGATGAACAGCTATCTGCATTAAAGCATCTGGTCTATATTCTTACAGATTCTTCTGTTGAGAATATGGAAGAATTATGCGCGGATACGATCAGGCATGCAGAAGAACTTGGAATTTATGTTCAGATCAGCGGGGATTTCCCTCAGCATCCCTCCTACAGGCTGCTGACAGACAGAGCGATCCGTGAATGTGTGACAAATTGTGCCAGACATGCCCATGGAAGTACAGTTCTGGTGAAGATAGAAAAAGGTGCAAATGAATACAGCATCCGGATAACGAATGATGGAGATGCACCTGAAAAAAATGCAGAAGAAGGTGGTGGTCTGTCTGCACTGAGAAAAGCTGCGGAGTCGGAGAAATGTATTATGCAGGTTTCTTTTTCGCCGGAGTTTTGTCTGGTGTTGAAAATGCCACTGACAGAAAGGATGGGAGTCTATGGTACGGATACTGATAGTAGAAGATCAGAGGATCATGCAGAAGTATTTTGAAAGTATTATCATGCGGGAACCGGAATTCCGACATGTCCAGACAGTTTCGGATGCCTGTGAAGCTGTAAAGATCTGCTCTTACTCGGCAATTGATCTTGTGCTTATGGATGTGCAGACATTTCATAATCATGATGGGCTGAGTGCCGGAAAGATCATCAGGGAAAAATATCCATATACAAAGGTATTGGTTGTTACTTCGCTGATCGATCCCAAGGTGCTGGAAAGAGCAAAGAGCGGATGTGCAGACAGTCTATGGTATAAGGATCACGGTGAAGAGGAAATACGGAGTGTGATCTACAGAACGTTAAATGGGGAGCATGTATTTCCGGATGTGGCACCGGAGGTGGAACTTAACTGGATCACAAGCGGTGATATCAGTCCCAGACAGCTGGAGATGCTGCGCCTGTATATCCACGGGATGTCATATTCCGAGATCGCAAGGAAAATGGACTGTTCTGCTTCTGGGGTGAGATGGAATTTTCAGGAAATGATCGCCAAGGCGGGATACAGCTGCAAAGAGGATCTGATAGCAGCTGCACTGGAAAGTAAACTGATCGTAACCACACTGAAATAGAAGATCCACAGAATGCAGAAACATATTCGGACAGAGGGAGTTTGGCGTGAGCTGACGGAGCATTCACAAATATAGCATAAGATTTTGAATAATAGGAAAGAGGAAATAGACATGAGCGATTTTTTGACAGAAAAAAATAAAAAAACAGGAATACTTGGGAAACTGAAATGGGTTCTTTGTGGCTTTTTTATACTTTTTTCCCTGGGAGCTATTGGCGCATCGGAGAAGTATATTGGTGAAGGGCGCTGGGGAATGGCAGCAACAGAGATCATACTTGGATTGCTGTTTCTGTATCCAACCTTCCGGGAAATTCAAAAAGCATTAAAGAAGAAAAAAACTGGAGAAATTGCCTGCTGGTTTGAATCCTATGCCCAGAATACTGTCTCATTTGAAAAGTTTGAGCAGGAACTGGGAAAAGGTGCAGTGAAAAAGCTGGAAAAATTTATTGCGGGGGGATATATCCGGAATATCCAGATAGACAGAGAAGGAAATTATATTATGATCACTGCACCGAACAGACGCGTAAATGAGAAGATCTATATTACAGTTACCTGCCCCAGCTGCGGTGCAAAGAATCAGGTAATAAAAGGTCGTCTGAGCACCTGTGAATATTGCGGACAGCGTCTTACCCCATGACAAAAGACACCTTTCGGATCTGCCCTGTTAAAGATAAAATCCTTGTGCAATATGCTCAATGCATAAAAAGGATATTTTATAAACAAAATTATATAAGTTGCATATAACTAACGCATGTAGCATAACAGAAGTTGTACAAATATCTGTACATCCATAGACGATTGGAATGAAATCATAGAATAAATTTATAAAAATAGCTAATAAAACTGGATAATATGTTCAAATTATGGTACATTTATTGTAGCAGTCAGAGGAAATACTGCGGCCTTTTTTTGGACCGGGATTTTCGAAGGGCTGAACAAATAACAAAGAACTTATTTATTTGGTTTTATTGTTTCTTTCCTGGGAGTGCAGAGAAGGAGGGAACGGATAAGAGCAGATAATCATAAGGATATAATCTTTATAAGGAAGGTGAGCAATTGGAAAACTATACTAAGTACAAGCTGAAAAGCAGTGATGAGCTTGCATCAGTGCTGAACGGCAGGGACAATCTGTTTGTAATCGCCTGTAACAAGTGTTTCAAGGAATTTGAGACCGTTGACGAACCGGATTGCGAGGAATTCCTGAAATTTGCTGCGGAGCAGGGAAAAACCGTCACAGGCAGTGCGAAATTCGATTTTCTGTGCAACAAGATGCACACAGAAAGAAAATTACAGGATCTGCTGCCGGAAGGTACAGAGAATGTAGTTGTGATCTCCTGTGGTCTTGGTATCCAGACTGTTGCAGATCTGACCGGTAAGCCGGTGATCGCAGCAAGTAATACCCTTAACTACAGAGGCCATCACGGCATGGCACTTACCAAAAAGAGCTGTGATGCATGTGCACAGTGCTATCTGAACATTACCGGAGGCGTCTGTCCTATCGTCGACTGTTCCAAGAGTCTTGTGAATGGACAGTGCGGCGGAGCAAAGAACGGGAAATGTGAAGTGGATCCTAACAAGGACTGCGCATGGGAGAAGATCTACCAGAGACTGGCAAAACAGGGTCGTCTGGAAGAGTTCCTGAATCAGCCGGTACAGGTACGTGATTACTCCAAGGTTAACTTTAAGGTGATCAATGATTACGTGAAGTCTATCAGAGAGGACAGACTGAATGGATACTATGGTGGCGTTCATCCGTCAGAGCATAAGGAATTCAGCGAGCATATCGATCTGAAGAAATTCCCGGATCCGAAGACGGTTGTGATCTCCATGTCCCAGCATCTTGGTGCACCTGCCAACCCGATCGTGGAAGTAGGCGACACAGTAAAGGTTGGACAGAAGATCGGAGAAGCTGCCGGATTTATCAGCGCACCGGTACATTCTAGTGTAAGCGGAACCGTAGTTGCTGTTGAGCCACGTATGCATGGTACAAGAGGCAGTGAGGTGATGGCAGTTGTCATCGAATCCGACGGAAAAAATACTCTGCACGAATCCGTACAGCCACATAAAGCCCTGGACGAACTTACACCGGATGAGATCATTGAGATCGTAAAAGAAGCCGGAATCGTTGGTATGGGTGGTGCAGGTTTCCCGACCTGTGTCAAGCTGAAACCTGCAAAACCGGTTGATACCATCCTTCTCAACGGATGTGAGTGTGAGCCATATTTAACAGCAGACCATAAGGTTCTCCTTGAGTTTGCTGATGATATTATTTTCGGTCTGAAAGCGATCCTCAAGACAACAGGTGCTAAGAAGGGCATCATTGTCATCGAGGATAACAAGCAGGATGCGATCGAATTAATGCAGGAAAAAGTTGCCGATATCGGAAATATGGAAGTTTTTGTTGCAAGAACCAAATACCCGCAGGGTGCTGAGAAAACTCTCATCAAGCGCGTCATGGGCAGAAAGGTTCCAAGCGGCGGCCTTCCGGCAGATGTTGGCGTTATCGTAGATAATATCAGTACTGTAAAAGCGATCTCCGATGCGATCCAGAAGGGTATGCCGCTGATCGAGCGTGTTGCAACCGTAACAGGCGAGAAGATCAAGAATCCTGGCAACTTTATCATCAAGATCGGTACCAGCGTAAAAGAGCTGATCGATTACTGCGGTGGATTTACAGATGACGATGTTCTGGTCAAGATGGGCGGACCTATGATGGGATTCCCTCTGAACACTCTGGAGGTACCTATGATGAAGGGCTCCAACGGTATCATCGCCATTGATACAGACGAGACCAAAGAGCAGCCATGTATCAAGTGCGGACGCTGTGTGGACGTATGTCCGATGGAACTTTCTCCTCTGTATTTCGTAAAATATGCGAAAGAAGAGAACTGGCAGGGCATGAAGGACATGAATGTCATGGACTGTGTTGAGTGCAGATGCTGTCAGTATATCTGTTCTTCCAAGATTCCGATCATTAACAGTATCAAAGCCGGAAAAAATGCAGTAAGGGGGATGAAGTGATATGTTGATTACCCAGTTAAAAGCAAAAGAAACTATCGTATCACTGGCAGCCGGAAAGAAAGTTTTTATCATCAACTGCCATGGATGCAAGGAAGTTCGTTTTCCGGAAAAAGAAGCTGTTGAACTTCAGAAGGAGCTTTTCGCTGAAGGAAATGTGACAGGGATCATGACAACGGATTATATCTGTAATCCGGAAAATATGCAGTTACGTCTTCAGAAACACATGGATAAGATCAGGGAAGCGGATCTGGTCCTGGTATTCTCCTGTGGTGTTGGTGTACAGACCATCGCAGAATATCTGGAAGACAAGATGGTATGCGCAGCCTGCGATACATACCCGGTACCTGGTTTCCAGGGTGTAACACCGTTAGAATATAAATGTGACCAGTGTGGTGAGTGTTATCTGAACCTTACCGGCGGGATCTGCCCGATCACAGCATGCTCCAAGAGTCTTGTCAACGGCCAGTGCGGCGGTTCCAAGAATGGTAAATGCGAGGTGGACAGTGATATGGAGTGTGGATGGGAGCGCATCTACAGACGTCTGAAAGAGATCGGACGCCTTGACGCACTGAAATGCCCGACACAGATCCATAATTTCGCTACAGATGATGAAGTGAAATAATAAGCAAAGATTTATTAAGAAGCCAAATTAAATTATGATACGGTTCATCGGAAATATTCCGCAATGTATGTTGCAGAGCAGGTGGACCGTACCCCAAATTTTAAATGATTGGAGCAAATATAATATGAAAATGAAAGAATTATTCGACCGTGGTGAATTTGTAGTTTCTGCAGAAGTAGGACCGCCAAAAGGGATCCATGTAGATGAACTGGTAGAAGAAGCCAAAACTTATCTCAAGGGCGTTCATGCAGTCAATGTAACAGATAACCAGTCTTCGGTTATGCGTCTTGGATCTCTTGCAATGTGTAAAGTTCTCAAAGACGCCGGAATGGATCCGATCTTCCAGCTTGCATGCCGTGACAGAAACCGTATCGCACTGGAGTCTGATCTTTTAAGTGCTGCTATGCTTGGTATTGAGAACATCCTCTGTCTGACAGGTGACCATACGAAGATGGGTGATCATCCGCAGGCAAAACCGGTATTCGATCTTGATTCTGTATCTCTTCTTCATACAGTACAGCTTCTCGAGTCCGGTGTAGATCTTGGAGGAAACCAGCTGGTTGGTGAGCCTCCGAAATTCTCCAAGGGTGCCGTTGTATCTCCATGCAGCGATTCCGTTGACGCTCAGCTTGCAAAGATGGAAAGAAAGGTTGCTGCAGGTGCAGACTACTTCCAGACACAGGCTGTATTTGAGCCGGAGAAATTCATCAAATTTATGGAAAAAGCAAAACAGTTCGGAAAACCGGTACAGGTTGGTATCATCATTCCGAAGTCTGCTGGAATGGCTAAGTTCATGAACAACAACGTTGCCGGCATTCATGTTCCGGATGAGATGATCGAGGAGCTGAAAGCTGACAAAGAGAAGACAAAAGCTGGTATCACAGGTGTTGAGATCGCTGCACGTATCATCAAAGAGTGTAAGCCATACTGCCAGGGTGTACATATCATGGCACTTGGATGGGAATCCAAGATCCCGGCACTTCTGGAGCAGGCTGAGATCTGAGCAGAACGATTGCTTTATAAAAAATAACCAGAAAAGCTGTCCGGAACCGGATGCAGGAGATGCACACCGACCGGGCAGCTTTTGTGTAAGAAAAAGCTTCTCTATACGGAAAAACTCTTCGGGAAGCCTGCGGGATCCACAGCGGAAGAATTCTAGCTTAAGAGGTAAAAAGACGATGGAAAGTATTATTATCGGGATCGCCGGAGGGTCAGGCTCCGGCAAATCTACATTTACAAACAGACTGAAGAAGCATTTCGGAGACGATGTGGTGGTGATCTATCATGATAATTACTACCGCAGACAGGACGGAATTCCTTTTGAAGAACGTGTGAAGGTGAATTACGATCACCCGGATTCACTGGAAACCGATCTTCTGGTAGAGCATCTCAAAGAACTCAAGGAGGGCAAAACCATCCAATGTCCGGTATACGATTACAGTCAGCACAACCGCTCCGACAAAGTGCTGAAAATCGAACCAAGACCGGTCATTCTGGTAGAGGGAATCCTGCTTCTTGCAGATCCGCGTATCCGAGATCTTCTGGATATCAAGGTTTATGTGGAAGCAGATGCAGATGAGAGGATCTTAAGACGGATCTCCAGAGATGTGGAGGAACGTGGACGGGATTTAAACGGAATCATCGATCAGTATCTTACCACAGTAAAACCGATGCATTATCTGTATGTGGAGCCTACACGGGCGAAAGCAGATATTGTGATCAACAGCGGTAAGAATAATGTGGCCTTTGATCTGTTTGTGTCAAAGATCGGGCAGCTGCTGAAAGAACTGAAAAAATAATAAGTAAAATAAAAAAAGCATGTCATACTTTAGGACAATAAGCGGGAATCCTCGGCAATTCAATTACCGAGATGAAAGCGCAGGATTGTGCATATCTGCACATTGAAATAATATAATAATCTCCCAATCCCTTGATATTAATGCCGTAACCGGCATATAATCATTCGAAAATATGTTCGATTTCTGTTGCGCATTTTTACTCGTTATGTTATACTATATGTATGAAAGAAAATCTAATACATTACAGGACTTGTGTGTGTAATATTAATTACCATATGGTGTGGTCGGTGAAATACCGGCGGAAGATATTAAACCCAGAAATTGAGGAATACCTAAAGGAACTGGTGCAGCAGATCGCTGAGGATAAAGGTTTTACTGTTCATTTATTTGAATGTGGTGAAGGTGATCATGTCCACTGTTTTGTATCAGCTCCACCAAAACTGTCCATAACAGCGATTGTCAAGTATCTGAAGGGGATCACCGGCAGAAAACTGTTCGAACGTTTTCCGGAAATAAGAGACCAGCTATGGAAGGGAGAGCTGTGGAACCATTCCTATTATGTGGAAACGATCGGATCTGTATCGGAGGAAAATATCCGCCGTTATATTGAGCATCAGAGCAAGTCGTATTAAACCAAGGTGGAGTGTAGATCTCTATCTGCATAGCTGTCCAAAGGGGGAAGAGGAATGCTGCTGTCACACAGAACATCTGTAAATATCCGGCCGGAATATTCCAATATCATAGGGCATATGTGTTATGCAGCTTCCAAACTCTGGAATGTCTGCAACTACGAACGTCATCATTATAAAGAGCTGGGACTGGAAAAGTATCCTGACTGGTATTATCAGAAAAAAGCGCATAAAGGAGATCTGTGGTACAGACAGCTTCCGTCACAGACAGCACAGGAGACCTGCAAGCAGCTGGACAAAGCATGGAGATCTTTCTATGTCCTGAAAAAGACCAGAGGGATCAAAGATCCAAATCCGCCCCGTTTTAAACAGGACAATATCCCGGTCACATACATGCAGATGGGGATCCGGCATGAGAAAGGTTCAGACCAGCTGCGGCTGTCTCTGCCAAAGGATCTGAAAAGCTATATGGAAGAAACCTATGGGATCCATGAAAGATTTCTATATCTTGAAAATAAGATTTTCAGGGACATGGATCATATAAAACAATTGCGGATCTATCCGCCGGAAAACGGAAAATGTGACCTTATCGTTATCTATGAGATCGAAGGGACAGAGCAGCTTTCCCAGAATGGACATTATTTATCTATTGATCCTGGACTTCATAATCTGATGACCTGTTATGATTCCGGAAATGGCCGGACTTTTATCCTTGGAAGGAAATATCTTTCATTGGAAAGATACTTTCATAAAGAGATCGCCAGAGTGCAGTCTGTCTGGTATGCGCAGCAATCGGAAAGAGGGATAAGATATCCAGGATCATCGAAACATATCCAGAGACTTTACAGAAAAAAGCAGAATACAGTGAAGGATTATCTTCATAAAGTGACCAGATGGATTGCAGAATACTGCAGAAAAGAAGATATCCGCTGTGTGGTTGTGGGAGATATCCGAAATATCCGTAAAGAGAAAGATATGGGGCATAAAGTCAACCAGAAGTTTCACGGACTGCCATATAACAGGCTTTATATCATGCTGGGATATAAGCTGAAACTGTATGGAATCCAATTGATAAAACAGGAGGAAAGCTATACCAGCCAGTGCAGTCCGTTATCACCGGAAGTATCAAAAAGATATGCAGAAGCAACAAACCGAAAAGAACGGGGTATGTATATAACTGACAGAGTAAGCTACAATGCAGATGCAGTAGGCGCATTTAATATCCTGCGGAAATATCTTTCCGTATCCGGAAAGCAGAAGGAACTGTCCGTAACCGGACTAAAAAATCCAGAAGTAATAAAAGTAGCTGTATAGCCGAAAGGCAAGCAGTATTGGTGTCATGGACGCACCCTGAAAAAAGGCGGTATCCCGCCAGATTTCAGATGCTCTGGTAACTAAGTTGCCGAGTAGTTCACGACAGAGCGGATCAAGTTATATCCGTCTGGCTGTGTATGACATGCTTTTTTGAGCGGTTCAGGTGAAGCTGCCTGTATTCACACGCTCTGTATAAATTTTTCTACATAATATAAAGCTGCACCAATGGCAGGTGTATACTGTCCGTGGGTACCGACCAGAATCTGATCTTTATCCAGGGTAAAGGGTGCGCCTGTGTTGATGTGTTCCAGCAGATAAGTGATGTCTTCTTCCGTAAAATAAGGTGCCAGATATCCGCTGATGATGATCGGCGCATCGATGATCAAGTTCAGGTTTTTCATGGCAAAGGCCAGATGGTTCAGGTAATCTTCCCAGTGCTCAGCATGCTGGGGGGATTTTTTTTCGCGGAGCAGCGGGAAAAATTCCTTCACATGCATCCCGGCAGACTGTTCCAGAGCATTGGCAGAGCAGTAGGTCTCCAGACAGCCACGGTTTCCGCAGTAGCATAAAGGGCCGTCAGGGTTCACGCATATATGCTCAAGGGTTCCGCTGTGCATGGAGCTTCCCTGATGGATCTGATGATTGGTGATAATGGCACCGCCCAGGTTTCGGTTCAGAAGGAACACGACAGCACTGTCGAGCTCCGGGTGATTCCACAGCTCCAGAAAAGCGGCGGATTTGGAATCATGTTCCAGATGACAGGGGTAAGGAAGATGCCGGGAAAAATCCTCCAGCTTCATTCCGGTATTGTTCATGATGTTTCCATAGATCACAGTGGAATTATCCGGAGAAGTGATCCCCTGTGTGGCGATGGAAACGCCCAGAATCTTTTCTTCCGGATAGTGATTCTCTGCGATGAATTCCCGTATTTTATTGGTCAGCTGTCTGTAATACTCTTCTGTGTTGGAATAGGGAAGAGCAATGGTTTCTGTATAAAAAGCATTTCCATATAAGTCAATGGCTGTGATATGGAACATGTTTTTCAGGATCCCGATGCCAATGGAAATTCGAAAATCCGAGGCAATCTGGATGGCCTGTGCCTTCCTTCCGCCCGTGGAATCAAAATATCCGTTTCTGTCAATAAGCCCTTCTTTTTCCAGCAGGTTCAGGTTCTGGCTTACGGTGGAAAGCCCCATCTGAAGGTCTTGGACGATCTGCATTTTGGAAGTCTGGTGTGTTTGGTATATATATTGGTAAACCTTGGAGCGGTTTATTTTTTTTAAATTGATGGTGGTTAATCCTTTTTCACTCATGAGCTTCTCCTGATAAAAGTAATTATAGATATGTTTAAGTCTTAAATGTATTTTAGTATAAATCTGCGGGAAATGCAATGTCAGTGCATGAAGCAGAGCAGAACGAAAGTTTTTTTCGAGGAATAATAAGTAACGGTGTATAGATTGGTAAAGAATATATATCTTGTACATAAGTAAAAGTAAACAAAAATATAAGAGCAAAATTAGGTGTTTTGTCAATGGATTTTTTAAAAAAATAGTTTTATACTCTACTTACAGTTAAGATATAAGCATAAGTAAAAACTTAAATGATAACGAAATAGAAGAAAACAGGGAGGTTCAAGATTATGAAATTAACAAGAAATGGAATCAAGGAACGTGAAGCATGGAAGAAAGCAGGCATCGATCTTCCGGGATACGATGTAGAGGCTGTGACTGAGAAAGCGAAAAAAGAGCCAGGCTGGGTACATTTCGGAATCGGAAATATCTTCCGTGTATTTATCGGAGGTATTGCAGATGGTCTTTTGGAAGAGGGAGTTCTTGACAGAGGTATCACATGTGTAGAGACCTTTGATTATGACGTAGTAGATAAGATTTACGCGCCATATGATAACCTTGGCTTAAATGTCATCCTTCACGGTGATGGAACTCGTGAGTACAAAGTTCTTGGGGCACTTGCAGAAGCAGTGAAAGCACAGTCCTCTGATGCAGTACAGTGGAATCGCCTGAAGGAGATCTTCACAGCTAAGTCCCTGCAGCTGGTTTCCTTCACTATTACAGAGAAGGGCTATGCACTTCAGAAAGCAGACGGAACATGGTTCCCGTTTGTGGAAGCAGATATTAAAAACGGACCGGATAAGGCAACCGGAGCAATGGCAGTTCTTGTGGCTATGCTGAATGAGAGATATAAAGCAGGGAAATATCCGATCGCTCTGGTATCTATGGATAACTGCTCACAGAACGGTGCCAAGCTTCGTGAGTCCGTGCTGACTATGACAGAGGAATGGCATAAAGCAGGCTTTGTAGATGATGGCTTTGTAGATTATGTAACGGATGAGAAGGTGGTTGCATTCCCGTGGACCATGATCGACAAGATCACACCTCGACCAAGCGAGCAGATCGCAGCAGACCTTGAGAAGCTTGGCGTTGAAGACATGCAGCCGGTGATCACAGTAAAGAAGACATACATAGCACCATTTGTTAATGCTGAGAAGCCACAGTATCTTGTTATCGAGGACAGCTTCCCTAACGGACGCCCTGCTCTGGAAAAAGGCTTCGGCGTATACATGGCGGACAGAAATACCGTCAATCTTTCCGAGAGAATGAAAGTAACCGTATGCCTGAATCCTGTACATTCCGCAACCGGCCCTCTTGGTGTGGTACTTGGCTATGATCTGTTTGCACATATGCTGAACACGAACGAAGATATGATGAAAATGGCCCGTATGGTTGCTTATGACGAGGGACTTCCGGTAGTTGCAAATCCTGGAATCCTTTCCCCACAGGCATTTGTGGATGAACTCTTTAATGACCGTTTCCCGAATGAGTATCTTGGAGATACCAACCTTCGTCTGGCTGTAGATGTGTCCCAGATGGTAGGTATCCGTTTCGGTGAGACTGTAAAAGCATATGTGAAGAAATTTGGAGATGCTTCCAGACTGACAGCAATCCCGCTGGGAATCGCAGGCTGGCTGAGATACATGCTGGCTGTAGATGACGAAGGAAACAAATTTGAGCTTGCACCGGACCCGATGAATGAGGAGATCACAGAGCAGCTTGGCGATATCGTGATCGGAAAACCGGAAACCTTCAAGGATCAGCTGAAGCCGATCCTTTCCAATGAGAGACTGTTCTTCACAGACCTTTATAAAGATGGTGTCGGAGAGAAGATCGAGGATATGTTCCGTGAGATGATCGCAGGACCCGGAGCTGTAAAGGCAACTATTCATAAATATGTAAAATAAAACCAGGGTTACGAAAATAGCTTATGTAAGTATTGAATAAAGAGAAATCCAGAGCTTGCACAGGTAGAACGCAGAATTGCAGATTGATCGCATTTCTGAGCATGCAGTAAAGCGGGATGCGAACACCGGATTTATGAAAGGATGGGGTTTTGAAATGAATTTAAAAGATCAGATGAACGGAGTTCAGCACGTAGGCGTGCCAACCAATGACATTGAGACAACCATTAAATTTTATGAGGCACTGGGATTTAAGATCGCTTTCCAGACGGTGAACGAGGCTGCCAATGAGAAGGTTGCTTTCCTGAAGCTTGGAAATCTTGTGATCGAGACTTACGAGAACAAAGCAGCAAAAATGGAATCCGGCGCCATTGACCATGTTGCCATTGATGTGAAGGATGTGGAGAAAGTCCACGAGCTGGTGACAGCAGCCGGACTGAATACTACCAATGATGAAGTCCATTTCCTGCCGTTCTGGGAGAATGGTGTGAAGTTTTTTACTATTGAGGGACCGAATAAGGAGAAGGTGGAGTTTAGCCAGTACCTATAAGAAGTAAATAAAATTGTGTTCATGAGTGTGAAACAGAGTACAATACAGAGGTTCGTTTTGTGTTGCATACAGCCTGTCAGATATAAGATGATTAAAGATCATCGTGTATCCGGCGGGCTGTTTTATGTATTAGACAGAATTTGGGGCCGAGGGAAAATTTCTTGCATGAAATGGATAATGAGACTACAATGAGATGCAGATGTGCTATAGAAGATCGGGATCAGCAGTAGATGAGATGATTCCTGAAGAATAAAAACGGGAAATGGATTTCGGGTATCTGTTTCTTGGTATGATGGAGAATTATGAAAATACATTACAGAGTCAAAAATAATACAATAGAAATTATCCGTTGTTACGGAACAGACAGCCGGGTGGTGCTGCCGGAAGAGATCAATGGTCTTCCGGTAGTCAGTGCGGCGCCGTATACGTTTTCCGCACACAAGGATGGAGAAGAAGATGCAGAAACCTGGGAGAGCGAAGATGTAATTTCGTTCGGAGAAGAGAGGCTTCTTGCCGGAGAGGAAGTGCAGGAGATCGTTTTTCCCGATACACTGAAGGAAATCGGAAGATATATTTTTTATGGATGCAAAAAACTGGAACGGCTGGAATTTTCGGATACGCTGATGCAGGTGGGAACCGGGGCGTTTACGGGATGCAGCGGGCTGAAGGAGCTTGTGATCCATCAGAAAAAGGGAATCAAATCCTGTGCAAAGGAAATCCTTGGGGAACTGTGGCAGAAGATCGATGTGGATTTTCTGTATGAAAATGGTGAGGCAGGTGGAAAACGTGCGCATATGGTTTTTCCGGAGCATTATGATGAGGCGGTGGAGAATACGCCTGCGAGAATTTTGTTTACGGAGTATCATGGCTCAGGGACCAATTACCGGCAATGCTTCTACAGCAAAGAACTGGATTTCGCAGAGTATGACAGCCTGTTTGATATGGCAGTGGTAATGGATAAGCTGGAGGTCCTGGTGGATATGAGCTTCGGACGACTTTGTCATCCGTGGCAACTGAGTAAAAAGGCGAAGAAACAGTATGAGGATTATATCCGGGGAAATCTTAAGGATATCGGGGAATTTCTGGTGGAAAGCGGAAGCTTAAATGGTCTGGAGCTGCTTTCTCGGGAAAAACTCTGGAACAGAGAGGGACTGGAACATAGTATTGATGTGGCGTCCGGGAAGAAGGATATGGAGATTTCCGCATTTCTGATGAATGAACGCAGCCGGATGCAGAAGGAAGAGCAGAAGGTGGCCGGGGAGACAGAAAATGAGAGGTGCCCTGTTAAAAGGAGAAAGAAGTTTCAGTTATGAGTGATATAGAAACAACTGAAAACAATAAAAATAACTTCCTGCCCGGTCAGGGATCCAATTCCCAGGAGGCAGCCCAGCGTCTCCAGGACATCGGCAGCAGCATCCTCCGGGCGGCAAGAGACGAGCTGTATCTTGGCATGCGTTTTCTGGATGTGGCGCTGAGCAGCTTTATTTATCAGATGGATGGTTCGGTCAGTCCGTTTGGAACAGACGGGGCTGTGATGTACTTCCATCCGGCACAGCTTGGCGGGCTTTATAAAGAAAACAGGATTCTTGTGAATCGAGGATATCTCCATATGGTATTTCACTGCATTTTCCGGCACTTTGGGAAGCCGGGAATAGAGAAGCGTTTGTGGAATTTAAGCTGCGATATTGCAGTGGAGCATATGATCGACGGGATCTATCACCGCTCAGTCCGATATTCCAGAAGTCTTCTCCGGAGGGAAACCTACCGTCTTCTGGAAAAGGAAAAGAAGACGCTGAATGCAGAGAGAATCTACAAGATTCTGAAAGAAGAATTTCTGAAGGAAAAAGAACTGGCACAGCTTGAAAAAGAGTTCTATGTGGACGACCATAAATACTGGGCAAACCAGCAGCCTGACCGGAAACCCAATCCCCTGATGAGCAAAAAATGGGGAGATATCAGCGATGGGATCGAGACAGATCTGGAGACCTTTTCCAGGGAGTCAGGAGAGCAGGACGGAGATTTTCTGGACCAGCTGAAAGTGGAAAACCGGGAACGATATGATTATCGGGAATTTCTGCGGAAGTTTGCAGTATTTCGGGAAGAACTAACTGTAGATCCGGACAGCTTTGATTATAATTTTTATACCTACGGGCTTTCCCTTTACGGGAATATGCCGCTGATCGAACCCCTGGAAACCAGAGAAGTGAAAAAAGTTTCGGAATTTGTCATTGTGATCGATACCTCCATGTCCTGTTCAGGAGAACTGGTACAGAGATTTCTGGAGGAAACCTATGGGATCTTAAGCGACAGCGGGAATTTTTTCCAGAAGGTAAATATACACATTATCCAGTGTGATGAGAAGGTGCATTCGGATGTAAAGATCACCGGTGCAGAGGAATTGCAGGAGTATATGAACAGCCTGGAACTTTACGGTGATGGAGGTACAGATTTCCGTCCGGCTTTTGCTTATGTGGAAGAGCTGATGGAAAAACGTGAGTTTGAAAATCTTAAGGGCCTGGTGTATTTTACAGACGGATACGGGCTTTTTCCGGCAAAGATGCCGCCATACCGGACAGCATTTGTATTTATGGAGCAGGAGCCTGAGGATGTGGATATCCCGGCCTGGGCCATGAAGCTGGTGATCACGGAGGAAGAATTGTAAAGAATTATATCCATATCTTATGTCATGAATCTGATATTTTAATCTTTTATTTTGTATATTGCTATCTGCATATCAGTTATAGTGTAGAAAATAGGTAACAACAGACAATGTTACGGAAAATATACAGAACAGGAGATTGTATGGCATGAGATATGGGTATTTTGATGAAGAAAAAAAGGAATATGTGATTACCAGGCCGGACACACCTGCTCCGTGGGTGAATTATTTGGGATCGCCGGAATACGGAGCAATCGTTTCCAATAATGCAGGGGGATACAGCTTTGCAAAATCCGGGGCGAACGGCAGAATCCTGAGATATATTTTTAATCAGTTTGATCAGCCGGGAAGATATATTTATCTCAGGGATAATGACACAAAAGATTATTGGTCAGCATCCTGGCAGCCGGTTGGCAAAGATCTCAGTGAGTATAAAAGTGAATGTCATCATGGCACAGCCTATACTAAAATGATGGCAGATTACAGCGAGATACATTCAGAGGTGAGATACTATGTACCGCTTGGGCAGTCCTACGAGGTATGGAATCTGAAAGTTACCAACTGCTCAGACAGAAAACGTGAGATCAGTGTGACTGGATATGCAGAGTTTACAAATAACAGCAATTATGAACAGGATCAGGTGAATCTGCAGTATTCCCAGTATATTACAAGAACAGTATTCTGTGGAGATCGTGTACGTCAGATGATCCATGCGAATCTGGACGGCCTTAAGGATGGGGAAGAGGTTGATAACAAGAACGTGTTCAACCGATTCTTCGGCCTGGCTGGAGAGAAGGTTTCTTCCTGGTGTGGTGACAGGGAAAAATTCCTTGGAAGATATCACGGATACAACAATCCAGCAGGGGTTGAAGCCGGAGTATTATGTAATGAGGGAAATTATAATGAAAACAGCTGTGGAGCTCTTTCAACTGTAATTACTCTGGAACCGGGAGAAAGTCGGGAAATGGCTTTTCTGGCAGGAATGAAGGAGGATAATGAAGCAGCGGAGATTATAGCACATTATGCAGACTGTGAAAAAACATGCGCGGTGGAGCTTGAAGAACTGATCAGTTACTGGCACGGACAGCTTGCACATTTTCAGATCAGAACACCAAGTCCGGAATTCGATACCATGATCAATACATGGAACGCATATAACTGTTTTATGACATTTATCTGGTCACGTGCAGCATCTTTTACTTATTGCGGACTTCGTAACGGATATGGATACCGTGATACTGTACAGGATATCCAGGGTGTGATCCATCTTGCACCCGAAATGGCACTGGATAAGATCCGTTTCATGTTGTCAGCACAGGTAGATAACGGCGGCGGTCTTCCACTTGTGAAATTCACACATAATCCGGGACATGAGGATACACCGGATGATGCGTCCTATGTACAGGAAACCGGTCATCCGGCATACCGCGCAGATGATGCACTCTGGCTGTTCCCTACTGTATACAAATATATTTCAGAGACAGGAAATTTTGCATTCATCGATGAAGTGATCCCGTTTGCAAACAAGGATGAAGGAACTGTATACGAGCATCTGAAAAGAGCTATTGACTTCTCCATGAACCATCTTGGCAGACATGGAATGCCGGCCGGACTTTATGCAGACTGGAATGATTGTCTGAGACTTGGAAAGGATGGGGAATCTACTTTCGTTGCATTACAGTTCTATTATGCAATGACTATCCTGAAAGAGTTTGCAAAGTACAAAAAAGATGAAAAATATATAAAATACCTGGAAGAAAAACAAGAGCAGCTTGGAAAATTGATCCAGGAACTCTGTTGGAATGAAGATCGTTTTATCCGTGGGTTTACGGAGCGGGGAGAGGTTATCGGAAAGAGAACTGACCCGGAGGCAAATATGTGGCTGAATCCACAGAGCTGGGCTGTGATCAGCGGCCTTGCAACAGAGCGGCAGGCAGATTTGGCCCTTCAAATGGTTTATGAAAGATTGAATACAGAATACGGTGCAATCCTTATGGATCCTCCATATCATGCAAATGCTTTCGACGGAGCACTTGCGGTTATCTACAATGCAGGAACAAAGGAAAATGCGGGAATCTTTTCACAGTCACAGGGATGGCTCATTCTGGCAGAAGCACTTTGCGGACATGGTGAGCGTGCATTTAATTATTTCCTGGAGAATGCTCCGGCAGCGCAGAATGACAGGGCTGAGATCAGACAGCTGGAGCCATACTGCTATGGACAGTTTACAGAAGGAAAAGCAAGCCCGAATTTCGGACGATCTCATGTGCACTGGCTGACAGGAACAGCATCTACTGTGATGGTAGGATGTGTAGAAGGAATTCTTGGCATGCGTCCGGATTTCTATGGCTTACGTATAGCACCATCGATTCCAAAAGAATGGGAGAAGTTTGAGATAAGCAAGGATTTCCGTGGATGTCATCTCCATATCACTGTGAAGAATCCGGGACATGTGGAAGCTGGATGTAAAAAACTCTATGTAAATGGAGAAGAACTTCCGGGTAATTATATTCCGCAGGAGAAACTTACCGGTGAGACAGAAATTGAATTCTATATGTCATGACATAATGGATATAAATTGCGAGGAGATCACATTTATGAATACAAAGTAAAATGGAATATAAATACCGTTTTATTTTGGCAGGAAGGAGATCACAGAATGAAATATATAAAATTTCAGGATAAAAATGGAAGCTTTTCCATAGAAAATCCGGAGAATTACAGCGGTTTATATATACCTCTGGCCGGAGAAAACGGATTGAAATCCGCGATCACCCCTTCTCTGGGAGGAGACAGCAAACTGGATCAGAATCATTTTCTGCTGGAACCGGTAAGCATTGAGAATCTTCATAATAATCGAAACACCAGAAATTTCTGGTGCAAGATAAAAGGAAAAGGTTACTGGTCAGCATGCGGAGTTTCGGCAGAACAGGAATTTCAGAAATATACTGATAAACAGGATAAAAGCAGCCTGGAAGCCGGATTTATGTGGCAGAAGCTGCACAGAACTTCTGAGAAATACGGACTTCAGTCAGAGATTTTGTCTTTTGTGACAGTGAAAGGTGATGCGGAGGTCCATCTTGTAAAGATTACCAATATTGAAGAGGAAGAACAGGAGATCACACCGGTTGCTGTAATACCTGTATATGGAAGAAGTGCAGACAATCTCAGAGATCACAGGCATGTGACTTCCCTTTTGCACAGGATAAGAACAACGGAGTACGGTGTTGAAGTAAAACCGGTGCTTTCTTTTGATGAAAGAGGTCATCAGAAGAATAATACTACATATTTTGTATATGGATCTGAAGGCGAAGGAACGGAACCGGAAAGCTTTTATCCTGATGTGGAAATGTTTATCGGAGAAGGCGGTTCTTTCCTGATTCCGGAGGTGGTCAGAGAAGAGAAAAAAGGTGTTCCGGCAGGAACAGAAATTGAAGGAAAGGAAGCTGTCGGTGGTATTCGTTTTGCATCCAGGGTTCTGAGACCACATGAAACAGCTGTATATGTTGTGACAGCGGGAATATCTGAAAAAAATCAGCTGCCGGAGGAGACTGCACGGTTTTACAGAACTGAAAAACAGGTTGCAAGAGAATTTGAACATGTAAAAAAACACTGGACAGAAAAAGTGAATGTTTCTTTTGAGACAGGTGATGAGGACAGAGATAATTATCTGAAATGGATCTGTTTCCAGCCGATATTAAGAAGAATTTACGGTTGTTCATTCCTCCCGTATCATGATTATGGAAAAGGTGGAAGAGGCTGGCGTGATCTTTGGCAAGACTGTCTGGCACTTCTGATCATGGATCCTTCTGTTGTACGTCAGATGATCGTCGATAATTACGGTGGAGTACGCATCGATGGAACCAATGCCACGATCATCGGAAACAGACAGGGTGAATTTATCGCAGACCGTAACAACATTGCCCGCGTGTGGATGGATCATGCTTTCTGGCCATTTGTGACAACGCAGCTTTATATGGATCAGACCGGGGATATGAATGTCCTTTTTGAGAAGATTCCATATTTCAAGGATCTTCAGACAAAAAGAGGAACTGCGCATGATGAAAAATGGAGCAGTGCCTATGGAGAAAATCAGAAAACAGAATCCGGTGAGATTTATTACGGAACGGTTCTGGAACACATTTTGCTGGAAAATCTCTGTGCTTTTTATGATGTAGGAGAGCACAACGAGATGAAACTTCACGGGGCAGACTGGAACGATGCCATGGATATGGCATGGGAAAATGGTGAGAGTGTGGCATTTACCTGTGCATATGCTGGAAATATGAAGAACATCGCAGAATATCTGAGAAAACTTCAGGAAAAGGAAATGTTTGACAGGATTGAAGTTGCGGAAGAAATGGAAATCTTGTTTACCGGAGACCGTGAGCTTTATGAAAGCCCGGAGAAAAAGCAGCAGCTTCTGAGACAGTACACAGAAAAATGTGCACATGATATCAGCGGAAATACTATTGTGATCCGTCTGGACCAGCTTAGCCGGAATCTGGATGAAAAGGCAGACTGGATGATGGAAAACATCCGCAGAAGAGAATGGGTAAAAGACGGAGAAAACGGCTGGTTCAACGGATATTATGATGATCATAAACGTCCTGTGGAAAGGGCAGAAAACAGCCAGGTACGTATGATGCTTACCAGTCAGGTATTTGCGATCATGAGTAAAACCGCACAGAAAGATCAGATTGAGTCTATCTGTAAAAGTGCGGATAAATATCTTTTTGACCGTCAGGCAGGAGGATATCGCCTGAATACCAATTTCCATGAAGAAAAATTTGATCTGGGAAGAATGTTCGGGTTTGCTTATGGAGAAAAGGAAAACGGAGCGGTATTTTCCCATATGGCTGTTATGTATGGCAATGCACTGTATAAAAACGGCTATGCAAAAGAAGGACATAAGGTTCTGGAAACGCTTCTGGACGCTGCCATGGATTTTGAGAACAGCAGGATGTATCCTGGAATTCCGGAATATTTTGATAATCAGGGAAGAGGATTGTATGCATATCTTACCGGTGCTGCAAGCTGGTATATGCTGACTATGATCACAGAGGTATTTGGCGTCAGAGGAGATCTTGGAGATCTGGTGATCGCGCCGGCACTGATGCCGGAGCAGTATAATGAGAATGGACAGGCATCTCTTACTATGGAATTTGCCGGAAGAAAGCTGGAGATCTGTATCTGCAATCCGGAGAAAAAACTTCCTTCAGAATATAAAATAAAAACAGTATGGTGCGATGAAAAGGAAATGAAAAACAAACAGAGTACCTGTGTACGTATAGAGCGGGAACTGCTCGAAAAGCTTTCTGTAAAAGAAACACACAGGATCAAAGTGGAACTGATGTAACCGAAATCGGTTATACATAATTGTTAAATTACAGAAACAGAAGTATCAATAGGAAAACGGCATCCCACAGTTGTAAAAAGCTGCGGGATGTCGTTTTTGATGCTGATAAAAATATCAGCCATAATAATAAGGATGTTTACCACATGGATTTGTAATATTTGTCACGGTACTTCTTTGGGGTAAGGCCGGTGAAGTTTTCAAAGATCTGGATAAAATGACTCTGTGAAGAGAAATTCAGATAATTGGCGATATCAACGACTGCTTTATCAGAGTATCGGAGCAGGTGAGTGGCTTTTTCGATTTTTTTTTCGCGGATGTAATCACTTATGGATACTCCAAGATTCTGTTTGAATACTCTGGACAGATAACTGGGAGAGAGTCCGGTATGTTCTGACAGATCTTGAATGGTGATACGCTCCTTAATGTGACCGTAAATATAGTCCACGCATTGCATGACCGGTCTGGAAAGAATAGAGCTTTTTTTCTGGAGGATCATTTTTCCGGTAAAATCTCTGGCCATAATATGATGCAGATCTGCAATCTGGCGTACAGTGGTGCAGGAATCCATTTTCAGAATGTAAAAATCGCTGAGACGATATGCCTGTTCAGACTCCAGTCCACCGTCAATACAGTAACGGGTGAGCATGGCAGTAGTGACAACGAAATGATACTTCAGGTTGGTCAGAGGATTTTTGGAGAGGATACCGGTTCCCTTCAGATGAAGAAAAGAGTCTTCCTCGCAGTTTTTGTTTACAGCTTCCATATCACCGGCTCTTACGGCATTGTAAAAAGAATATTCCACAGAGGGAGAGCGATGAAGAGCTTCCAGTTCTGTATCTTCCAGTTCATTAGTAATCCAGTCTTGGGAAATGGACATATTGATATCCTCCTTATATGTTGATGTTTAAGGAATGTGTTGGTTTTTTATATTATGACATGAATTTGACATTTTGTTAAGATTAATAATATAATCGCAGATAAAAAAATGGTATATTTTTATCATCAAAGGTAAAGCATCGGGGATGCTACAGAAAAAGGAGGATTTATACTATGAAGAAAAGAGCGGTATCTATGATCCTTGCAGCAGCAATGGTTTGTGGAATGATGGCAGCAAATGTAAGCTGTGTATCTGCAAAAGGATCGGATGAGGGAAAAGTGATCAATATTTATTCCTGGAATGATGAGTTCCGTCAGAGACTGGAAGCTATTTATCCGGAAGTAGAGTCCACTTCCAAAGATGGTACAGTTACAAAACTGAAAGATGGTACAGAGATCCACTGGATCGTAAATCCGAACCAGGATGGCGTATATCAGCAGAAACTGGATGAGGCACTTCTCAACCAGGCTGATGCAAGTGCAGATGATAAGGTAGACATGTTCCTTTCTGAGACAGATTATGTATTCAAATATACAGACAAAGATGCGGATGTTGCAATGCCTCTTACTGATCTTGGCATTGATCCGGACAAGGATCTTGCAGATCAGTATGATTTCACGAAAACAACAGCTTCTGATGCGGATGGAGTACAGAGAGGCGCCACATGGCAGTGCTGCCCGGGTGTCCTTGTATATCGTCGTGACATTGCGAAAGATGTTTTCGGTACTGATGACCCGAAAGAAGTTGGCGAGAAGATGAAAGACTGGGATACAGCTAAAGAAACAGCAGCTCAGCTGAAAGAAAAAGGATATTATACATTTGCTTCTTATGCAGACACTTTTCGCTTATATGGAAACAGCATTGAGAATCCGTGGGTAGAGTCCGGTGATTCTGTGATCAAAGTAGATTCAAAGATCATGGACTGGGTAAAAGATTCCAAAGAGTGGCTGGATGCAGGTTATCTTAACAAAACTGTAAAAGGTCAGTGGAACGATGACTGGAACAAGGCAATGAGTTCTGAGTCCAAGGTATTCGCATTCCTCTTCCCGGCATGGGGTATCGACTTTACTCTGAAACCAAACTGGGATGGAGCAGAAGGTGACTGGGCTGTTACAAATCCTCCGCAGGAATACAACTGGGGTGGTTCTTACATTCAGGCTGCAACAGGAACAGATAATCCGGAACATGTCAAAGATATTATCCTGGCAATGACGGGAAATCAGGATAATCTTCTTAAGATTTCCAAAGAATACTCTGATTTTACAAATACAAAATCCGGTATGAAAGATGCAGCTACAAATGCAGATTTCGCATCTGATTTCCTTGGTGGACAGAACCCGTTTGAGTATTTTGCACCGGTTGCAGAGAATATCAAGATCGCACCGCTTTCCGCATATGACCAGGGTTGTGTAGAGCTGATCCAGAACGCTTTCAGTGATTACTTCCAGGGTAAAGTAGACTTTGACAAAGCAAAAGCCAACTTTGAGACAGCTATTCAGGAGCGTTATCCGGAGATCACAGAGATCCAGTGGCCGGAATAAATACCACATGAGGATAATTGTTGATGCTGCAGGATCTTTGGATCCTGCAGCTTGCTGGAAAGGAAGAGCATTATGAAGAAAAAGAGCGTTAATTACGGAAAATGGGGATACATATTTATTCTCCCGTTTTTTGTGATCTATTTTATCTTTTCGCTGATTCCGCTGTTTGATACAGTGAGATACAGCTTTTTTGAATATTTCCGTTCTGGAATCAAGCAGATTGGTCCTAATTTTATAGGACTTGCCAATTATGTCAGTCTTCTGCATTCTGACATGCTGAAATACGGACTGAATACACTGATCCTTTGGGTGATCGGATTTGTTCCGCAGATCGTTGTTGCACTGGTGCTTGCATGCTGGTTTACTGATGCCAGGTTGAAGCTTCATGGCAAGCAGTTTTTTAAGGTTGTAATTTATCTGCCGAACCTGATCATGGCATCAGCATTTGCACTTCTGTTTTTTACCATGTTTTCCACAAACGGACCTGTAAACTCCATTTTGTGTTCACTGGGCTGGATAAAGGAACCGATTGATTTTCTGGGCTCTGTTCTGGGAACAAGATCATTGGTAGGTTTCATGAATTTCCTGATGTGGTTCGGAAACACGACCATCATGCTGATGGCAGCAGTAATGGGAATCAGTATGGATATTTTTGAAGCATCGGATCTGGACGGATGCAACAGCATTCAGCGTTTCGTCTATATTACGCTTCCACTGATTCGTCCGATTCTTTCCTATACTCTGATCACTTCCATCATCGGTGGCCTTCAGATGTTTGATGTACCGCAGATCCTCACAAACGGACAGGGTAATCCGGACAGAACATCCATGACACTGATTATGTTCCTGAACAGCCATCTGAAGAGCAAGAATTATGGTATGGCCGGAGCATTGTCTGTATACCTGTTTATTATCAGTGCAATCCTCTGCTTCTTTGTATATCGTATGACTAACGACAATGATCCGGACGGATCTAAGAAAGCAGCGAAAAAGAGAGCAAGAGCAGAAAGGAGAAAAACAAAATGATGAAAGATAAGACAGCCAGCAGGATCAGAAGTATCGTGGCACATGTGGTACTTATTATTCTTTCCTTTATGTGTCTCTTTTTCTTTTATGTACTGATCGTGAATGCGTCTCATTCTCATGCAGAGCTTCAGAAGGGATTTTCTGCTCTTCCTGGAAAATATTTCTGGAAAAACCTGATGAATGTTGCAAATGACGGAAGCTTTCCGATGTTCAGGGGAATTCTTAACAGTATTATCGTGTCCGGATGCAGTGCAGTATTATGTACATATTTTTCCTCACTGACAGCATATGGTCTTTATGCCTATGATTTCAAGGCAAGGAATGTAGCGTTTACATTTATCATGGCGATCCTCGTCATGCCGACACAGGTAACTGCAATGGGCTTCCTTCGTCTGATCACAAAGATGGGATTATATGATTCCCTGCTTCCGTTGATTATTCCGTCTGTTGCGTCACCGGCCGTATTCTATTTTATGTACAGCTATCTGCAGTCCTCACTGCCGATGTCACTGGTAGAAGCAGCCAGAATTGACGGCTCCGGAGAATTCCGTACTTTCAACAGTATTGTACTGCCAATCATGAAGCCGGCAATCGCTGTACAGGCGATTTTTACATTTGTAGGCTCCTGGAACAATTATTTCGTTCCTGCTCTGGTTATCCAGTCTAAAAGCAAGATGACTGTTCCAATCCTGATTGCAACACTTCGTGGAGCAGATTATATGAATTTTGATATGGGTAAGATTTACATGATGATCACAGTTGCCATTGTGCCGATCATTATCGTATATCTCCTTCTTTCCAAGTTTATCATCGCAGGAGTGACACTTGGTGGCGTAAAAGAATAACAAAAGGTAGCAGGTAAGATATGACAGTTAAGAAATGGAAACACAGCGGAACAAAGAAACACAGCATGTCAGACCGTGAAATACGAAACGGTCTTCTTTCGGAAAAAGCAGCAGAGGAGGGTATTGTACTGCTGAAAAATGATAAAAAAATACTCCCTCTGAATATTTCCACGAAAATAGGTTTATACGGCGCCGGTGCGGGAAAGACAGTGAAAGGCGGAACAGGTTCCGGTGATGTGAATAACAGAAGTAACATTTCTATTTATCAGGGACTGAAAGAAAACGGTATTCAGATCGTAAGCGAGAAATGGCTGGCCAATTATGAGTCAATATACGCAGAAGCACGTCGGGCATGGAAAGAAAAAATACTGGAAGAAGCAAAGTTTGTGGAAAATCCTTTTGATGCCTATGCGGAAAATCCCTTTGCAATGCCGGAAGGCCGTGCAGTCACAGCAGAAGATACTGTCGATGCCCAGACAGCAATCTATGTAGTAAGCAGGATTTCCGGTGAGGGAAAGGATAGGCGCAGGGTCGAGGGAGATTATTATCTGAGCAGACGGGAGCGGGAGGATATCCGGTTCCTTGATGCACAGAAGATTCCTACAGTACTTATCCTGAATTCCGGCGGTCCGGTAGAACTGACAGATATTCTGGAAGAAACAGAAAATATCTGTGCTGTCCTGAATATTTCCCAGCTTGGACAAAGAGGCGGACTTGCCCTCGCCAATGTCCTTCTGGGAAAGGTAACTCCAGGCGGCAAGCTGACTGCAACATGGGCCAGAAGGTATGAGGATTATCCGTGTGCAGAGGAATACAGCTATCTTAATGGCAAGCTTGAAAGAGAAGAGTACAAGGAAGGAATTTATACAGGATATCGTTATTTTGATACTTTTGGTGTAAAACCGCTGTTTCCGTTTGGATATGGACTTTCTTACACAGAAATGCAGATACGCTTCCATGGGATGAAAACATCAGGGGATGGCGTTGAAGTTGAAGCAGAGGTAACGAATACAGGAGAAACTTTTTCGGGAAAAGAGGTCGTGCAGGTCTATGTGTCTCTTCCACAGGATGAATCAGGGAAGGAATACCGTCGACTGGCTGGCTTTGCAAAAACAAAACTTCTGAAGCCGGGGGAAAAAGAACTGCTGAAAATCAGGATCGACAGAAAGACACTGGCATATTTTTCCGAAGAGCAGCATGCCTGGATTGCTGAAAAAGGTTATTATGCTGTCTGGGTCGGAAACAGCATTGCATCGCTTACGCTGGCTGCAATGCTTGAAGTGCCGGAGAGTGTGATCCTGGATAAAACGAATATCCTTGAGAACCAGACTGATATTATTGAAGAAGTTTATGACCGCCAGAATCTTTCTGCCAGAACTCTGAAATGGAAAGAGAAGGCAGAGAATGAGAAGATTGGAAGATATATCTATTATCCTGAACCAGAGAAGAGAACAGAATGCACCTGCCAACCGGAAAATAAGATTCCTGCAAAGGATCTGCTCCCGCTGTTTTATGGGAATATTGCTGGAATCTCCAGTAATCTGGGGGCGGCAGGAATCCGTGTTCCTGGCTCTGCCGGTGAGACCACGGCTGCTCTTTATGAGCAATATGGCGTTTCCCCACTGATCATGGCCGATGGGCCGGCAGGACTGAGACTTCAGCAGAATTATGAAGTAGACAGAGAAACAGACACAGTATATGGAATCGGTGTCCTTGGATCTCTGGAAAACGGATACCTGAGAACAGATGAGACTCACGAAAACGCAGACAGATATTATCAGTTCTGTACGGCATTTCCGGTTGGAACTGCACTGGCTCAGACCTGGGATACTGCCCTTGTGGAAAAAGTTGGAATAGCAGTGGCAGAAGAAATGGAAGAATTCCACATAGATCTCTGGCTAGCACCTGGTCTTAATATTCAGAGAAACCCTCTGTGCGGCAGAAATTTTGAGTATTATTCCGAAGATCCGCTGCTTTCCGGAACCATGGCAGCAGCCATGACAAAAGGAGTGCAGAGCAGACCTGGCTGCGGTGTTACCGTTAAGCATTTTGCCTGCAACAATCAGGAAGATAATCGTATGGGCGTAGATGCACAGGTATCAGAACGTGCCCTGAGGGAAATTTACCTGCGTGGTTTTGAGATTGCAGTTAAAGAAAGCAGACCAGTGGCAATCATGTCTTCCTATAATTTACTGAATGGTGTCCATGCTGCAAACAGTGTTGATCTCTGTACAGCCATTGCCCGAAAAGAATGGGGATTTGACGGTGTGATCATGTCAGACTGGAATACAACGGTTCCGGAAGATGGAAGTATTCCGTGGAAATGCGTGACAGCAGGAAATGATATTATCATGCCTGGTAATGCAGTCGATGCAGAAAATATCCGAAAAGCTTTTGAAGACGGAAAGCTTTCGGAAGAAGTTGTCAGAATGTGTGCGGGACGTATTCTGAACCTGATACACACACTGACAGCAGAATAAAAAAAATTATATAGTAGTGAAAAACTTGCCTGAATTCAATTTTCGATTTATCATTGGATTCAGGCATATTTTTTGTAGATGTCGCGCAAGGCAACCCGTTTTAGGCGGAGGATCCTGCAGGCAGTTTTTTATATGCCGTGAAAAGGAGAATACCATGAACATAAAACGAGCAAAGCAGGAGATCAGAGATTCCATAGAAGCATATCTTTCAAAGGACGAATTCGGTGAGTACCGGATCCCGGCAATCCGACAGAGACCGATCCTTCTTATGGGCCCTCCGGGAATCGGAAAGACACAGATTATGGAACAGATAGCAAGGGAATGCGGGATTGCTCTTGTTTCCTATACCATTACCCACCACACCAGGCAGAGTGCTGTGGGACTTCCTTTTATTGTAAAAAAGAATTATGGTGAGGAAGAATTTTCTGTCACGGAATATACCATGAGTGAGATCATTTCGTCCGTTTACGACAAAATGGAAAAAACAGGTCTGAAAGAAGGCATCCTGTTTATTGATGAGATCAACTGCGTATCTGAAACACTAGCGCCGATGATGCTGCAGTTCCTTCAGGGAAAAACCTTCGGAAACCAGAAGGTGCCGGAAGGCTGGGTGATCGTCACAGCAGGCAACCCGCCGGAATATAACAAATCCGTCCGGGAATTCGATGTGGTCACTCTGGATCGTATCAAGAAGATTGATGTGGAGGCAGACTTTGATGTATGGAAGGAATACGCCTACCAGCAGGGAATTCATCCGGCGGTGATCTCCTATCTGGAGCTTCGCAGAAAAAATTTCTACAGGGTGGAGAATACCGTAGACGGAAAGATCTTTGCCACAGCCAGAGGCTGGGAGGATCTTTCCCGTCTGATCCAGGTTTATGAGATCCTTGGAAAAACCGTAGACCGTGAGGTGGTCAGCCAGTACATCCAGCACAGGATGATCGCGAAGGATTTCGCCAGCTATCTGGCTCTTTATTATAAGTACAGAACGGATTATAAAGTGGAGGACATCCTGAAAGGAAAGTGGGATTCCATTACTCTGGGTAAAATCCGCACGGCCTCTCTGGATGAGCATCTGAGCATTGTAAGCCTTCTCAATGGAAAGCTCAGCGAGCTTTTTACAGAATGCTATCTTACCGATGCCTATCTCACGAAACTGTATGATTATATGGTGTACTTCAGAGAAGCTCAGGACAGCCTCACAGCAAAAAATCTCATGGAAAAAGCAGAGGCGGATCTTGAAAAGGACAAAAAGAGTGAGCTTCTTACAAAACAGCAGGAGCGTATACAGAAACGTGTTGTGTCATTCTTTGAAAATGCGTCCGGATTGGAATCAGCTTCGGAATCAACCGGATCAGATAAAACCGGATCAGGTTCAGAGCCGGCAGGAGGCAGAAGTGCTGCAGCAGAATCGGAAGTTCTATCGTCAAACAGGAACTATGAGTTTGTGAAAGCCCTCTTTGAATCCGAAACCGAAGCCTACGAAAACCGAACCGACGAAATATCCTTTACTCTTCAGAACGTTTTCGACTTTATGGAAGCTGCCTTTGGGGACAGTCAGGAAATGGTGGCATTTATCACAGAACTGAATGCCAACTATTATAGTCTCTGGTTCATTCGGGAGAACGGTTCTGACCAGTATTACAGGCATAATAAAGGTCTTCTTTTTGACGACCGCCAGAAAATGCTTCTGGGCCAGATGGAGGAAGTAGAAAACATTCTCAATAATGGAATAAAATAATATGTCTTACCAATTTATTATTTACTATTGATTAAATTGGGGAATTATCGTATAATATTTACTATAAAAGTCCGGAAAATAGAGAGGGCAAATAGTCAAAATGCACAGACTGGCTGAATGGCTGCAGAGCGATCATTTGGTGCAGAACTGCATGATGACTGAGAATGGTAAATATCCACTTGTCTATATTCCGGGATTTTTATGTAAAGGAAGGCAACACAATAATAAAGGAAGGCGGCCGAAACGGACGACATGTTTACAAAGATTACAGAAGAACGAGCATTTGACGGAATATTAGCGCAGATCATAGAAAATATCCGGCGGGGAGAACTGAAGCCGGGGGACACTTTACCTGCGGAACGTGTTATGGCAGAATCACTGGGAGTTTCCAGACCTGCTGTCCGTGAAGTCCTGCGGGCACTGGAGCTGATGGGAATTGTCACAACGGTCCGCGGCGGAGCCAACTATATCACCGAGAATATGGATCAGTGGCTTTCAGCACCACTGGCCCTTCTTTTTCAGCTGAATAACAGCCATGTACAGCAGGTGCAGGAGCTTCGTTCTGCGCTGGAGCAGGAGGCTGCTCTTCTTGCAGCCGGGAATTGTACGGAGAAGGACGCATTAGATCTGCGTTCCATTCTGGCACAGCTGGAGAGCGCAGAGGATGAGAAAGCTCGTGCAGGTCTTGATAAGAAGCTTCATACGAAGATCGGCAGGATCGCAGGAAATCCTATGATCTATAATGTTCTGGATGCGGCAGCACAGCTGACAGAGGAGATCATTTCCGGTACTCGAGCCTATATTATGCAGAAACATAATTCCGCTCTTGAGGTGGATGACCAGCACAGAAGACTGGTGGAAGCCATTATTTCCGGAGACCGGAACCAGGCGGAGAAGCTGATGCGCGAACATATGGAAACCATTGAGAAATATATAATTGAGATCGCACAGCAGCAGGGTGAGAACAGCCTTGTATTTCATCGCTGATCCACCTGACAAAAATTAAATAAAATTTCAGTAAAAATCCCGTTGATCTGGTAAGACCACTATTGATTTTGGTAAGACCGAGTGCTATAATAGGGACTGTATTGGTAATACCAAAAAAGTTTGGTATTATGGCAGTAACCTGCCGGAAATATCAGGAGAAAGGACTTACGATTATGGGATATGTAAAATGGAGTTATGACACACTGAACCATTTCTGCGGAGACGTTTTCAAAGCGTTTGGCTTTTCTGAGGAAGAAGGAAGCATCATTAAAGATGTTCTTCTGACTGCTGATCTGTATGGGATCGAGAGCCACGGAATGCAGAGAATGGTTCGTTACCATAAAGGAATCGAGAAGGGGACGATCCATCCCCAGGCGAAACCGGAAGTTGTTTTTGAGACACCGATTTCAGCTGTGATAGACGGACATAATGGAATGGGCCAGCTGATCAGCCATTTTGCCATGGAAAAGGCAATTGAGAAGGCGAAGACAACTGGTGTGGGAATCGTAAGTGTACGAAATTCCAACCATTTCGGTATTGCAGGATATTATGCGAACATGGCCTGCCATGAAGGACTTCTTGGAATGGCATGCACCAACTCCGAGGCGATCATGGTACCGACCTTCGGAAGAAAGGCTATGCTGGGCTCCAACCCGATCGCAGTTTCTATGCCTGCAGATCCGTATCCGTTTTTCTTTGACTGTTCTACGACAGTTGTAACCAGAGGTAAACTGGAAATGTATAATAAGATGGGCAAGCCTCTTCCGGATGGCTGGGCACTTGACAAAAACGGTCATGCCAGCAATAATGCACCGGATGTACTTGCAAACATCGTAGCCAAGAAGGGCGGCGGGATCATGCCTCTCGGCGGAAACGAGGAAGTCAGCGGAAGCCATAAGGGATATGGCTATGGAATGCTCTGTGAGCTGTTCAGCTCTATTCTTTCCATGGGCGTTACCTCCGACAAGTGCTGTACATTCCCGGATAAGACCGGTATCTGCCATGGATTTATGGCGATCAACCCGGCGGCATTCGGAGATCCGGATGCGATCCGCAAGCATTTTTCAGAATACCTTGAGGCACTTCGGGAGAGCCCGAAGGCAGACGGTCAGGACAGGATCTATACACACGGCGAGAAAGAGGTAGCTGCTGAAAAAGACAGAAAAGAGAATGGCATTCCGGTCAACGACAATACCATGGTAGAGCTTGCTGATCTCTGTAGTTATCTGAAGCTTGATTTTGGCTCTTATTTTGAAGGCTATGAGCTTCCGAAGGACAGTAAATTCTTCAATGGTAATTATTAATTCAGGTAATCCTTTTGAAATGAAATATATCATAATTATCCAAGGAGGAAAAGAAAATGGATTATGCAAAAGAGTCATTAAGACTGCACGGAGATTGGAAAGGTAAGATCGAGGTTGTTACAAGAGTTCCGGTTGAGAATAAAGACGACCTTTCTCTTGCATATACACCAGGTGTAGCTCAGCCTTGCCTTGAGATCCAGAAAGATATCAATAAATCCTACGAACTTACAAGAAGATGGAATATGTGTCTTGTTGTAACAGATGGTTCCGCAGTTCTTGGTCTTGGTGACATTGGACCGGAAGCTGGTATGCCTGTAATGGAAGGTAAATGTGTGCTTTTCAAGGCATTCGGTGATGTAGACGCATTCCCGCTTTGCATTAAGAGCCATGATGTAGACGAGATCGTAAATACTATTTACATGATCTCCGGATCCTTCGGTGGTGTTAACCTTGAGGATATCTCCGCTCCGAGATGCTTTGAGATCGAGAAAAAACTGAAAGAGAAATGTGATATCCCGATCTTCCATGATGATCAGCACGGAACTGCAGTTATCACACTTGCAGGTCTTACAAACGCTCTGAAAGTTGTTGGAAAGAAGAAAGAGGAAGTACGTATCGTTATGAACGGTGCAGGTGCTGCAGCAATCTCCATCTGCAGACTTCTCCTGAAAGCCGGCTTTAAGGATGTTACACTCTGCGACAGAAAGGGTGCCATCTATGAGGGACGTACAGAGGGAATGAACCCGGTTAAAGAAGAGATGAGCAAGCTCACAAACCTTCAGAAGAAACAGGGCTCCCTTGCAGATATGCTTGTTGGCGCTGATGTATTTATCGGTGTTTCCGCTCCTGGAGCAGTTACAACAGAGATGGTTAAGACCATGAACAAAGATGCCATCATCTTCGCATGCGCGAACCCGACACCGGAGATCTTCCCGGATGACGCAAAAGCAGGCGGAGCTAAGGTTATCTCCACAGGAAGAAGTGACTTCCCGAACCAGATCAACAACGTTCTTGCATTCCCTGGAATCTTCCGTGGTGCATTTGACGTAAGAGCAAGCGATATCAACGATGAGATGAAGATCGCAGCTTCCAAGGCTCTTGCAGATCTGATCACAGACGAGGAGCTTTCTCCGGAGTATATCATTCCGAAGGCATTCGACAAGAGAGTCGGACCGGCTGTAGCCAAAGCAGTAGCAGAGGCAGCAAAAGCAACAGGCGTAGCACGTATCTGATTACAGATACAGCACGGATATCCGTCCGATACAGACCAGAACAGCCCTTCATAAGTTAAGAAAATAAATCAGACACCCGTACCCTGTAACCCGGTACGGGTGTCTTTTTGCATCTGACAGGTGGTATTACCCTTTGACAAATGTCCTTCCAGTGAGTACAATAGCAAAAGAATATGATAGGAGGTCAAGCACAGCATGAAACCATGGGAAGCTAATATACGAAAAGTAGTGCCGTATACTCCTGGCGAGCAGCCAAACGAGAGCGGTATGATCAAACTGAATACAAACGAGAATCCATATTCACCGGCCCCGGGTGTGGAGAAGGCACTGAAAGCCCTTGATACCGACACTCTGAGACTTTATCCGGACCCGACAGCCGGAGACCTGGTACACAGCATTGCTGCGTTTTACGGGCTGAAGGACGAGCAGGTATTTACAGGCGTTGGATCTGATGATGTACTGGCAATGTGTTTCCTGACATTTTTTAATTCAGAGAAACCCATCCTGTTCCCGGATATCACCTATTCTTTCTATGATGTATGGGCCGATCTTTTCCGGATCCCTTATGAGCGTCCGGCACTGGATGAAGAGTTCCATATCCGGAAAGAAGATTATTTCCGCGAAAACGGCGGAATCGTATTCCCGAACCCCAATGCACCTACCGGTGTGGAAATGCCTCTTTCCGAGATCGAGGAGATCGTAGCAAAAAATCCGGAGAGCATTGTGATCGTAGATGAGGCTTATGTGGATTTCGGAGCCACTTCCGCACTGCCGCTGATCGAGAAATATGACAATCTTCTTGTTGTGCAGACCTTTTCCAAATCCAGATCTCTGGCGGGCATGCGTATCGGTTATGCCTTCGGAAATCCGGAACTGATCAAATATCTCAATGATGTGAAATATTCCTTCAACTCCTACACCATGGACCGTACCACCATTGCGGCCGGTGTGGCATCTATGAAAGATCAGGCATATTTTGAAGAGTGTTGTAATAAGATCATTACAACAAGAGAGTGGACAAAGACAGAGCTTAAGAAACTGGGATTTTCTTTCCAGGATTCCAAGGCGAACTTCATCTTTGCCACACATGAGAGCTGTCCGGCAAAAAAGCTCTTCGGAGCACTCAGGGAGAAACATATCTATGTGAGATATTTCCCGAAGGACAGAATCGACAATCATCTCCGCATCACCATCGGTACCGATAAGGAGATGAAAAAACTGGTGGAATTCCTGAAGGAATATCTGCAGAAATAAATATTAAGGAGGTACTATGGAAGTACTGGTACAGTGGTTTTCAAACCATCTCTCACAGTTTATCTCTCCGGAGGGAGCTGTGTTCATCATTTCAATGATCCCGATCCTGGAGCTTCGAGGCGGTCTTCTGGCAGCCTCTCTGCTGAAGATCTCAGCGGCAAAAGCATTGCCGATCTGTATCGTGGGAAACATTATCCCGATTCCGTTTATCCTGCTTTTTATCCGGCAGATCTTTAAATGGATGAAAAAAACAAAACTGTTCAGGGGTCTGATCATAAAAATGGAAAACAGAGCCATGGGAAAAAGTGATCAGATCAAACGCTATGAATTTCTGGGACTTCTGCTGTTTGTGGGAATCCCCCTTCCTGGCACCGGTGCTTGGACCGGTGCACTGATCGCATCTCTTCTTGAGGTGGATATCAAAAAATCCTCCATTGCGATCCTGTGCGGACTTTTTATGGCAAGTGCGATTATGTATATTGTTTCCTATGGAATTGTAGGAAATGTAGTGCACTGATTAAGAAAAATAAAAATTCCTCATCACTGTCACGAAGTCTGGTAGGTGATGAGGAATTTTGTATTTTCAGGCATTGTTACATAAGCCGGCGTTTCAGCATATCCGGATTCATTGCATAGCTCACGGCTGTATCCTTAGTGATACGGCCTTTTTTGTATAATTCCAGAAGACTCTGGTCCATGGAACGCATCTGATCCTGGCTGGAAGTGGAGATTACGCCTTCGATCTGGTGGACTTTGTTGTCACGGATCATATTTCGGATGGCAGGTGTCAGGCGCATGATCTCAAAAACAGGAATGTTGCGGCCGTCCACATCCGGGATCAGCTGCTGGGAAATAACCGCCTGAAGGACCATGGAAAGCTGGATAGCGATCTGACGCTGCTGGGAAGGTTCAAAGACATCCATGATACGCTCGATGGTGTTGGCAGCGCCCAGAGTATGCAGACTGGAAAGAACCAGATGGCCGGTTTCTGCGGCAGTCATGGCGGTTTGTATGGTTTCATAATCACGCATCTCACCCAGAAGGATTACATCGGGGCTCTGGCGGAGGGTGGCACGAAGAGAAGTCAAGTAACTCTCGGTGTCGGTGCAGATCTCTCGCTGGCTGACAATGCAGCGGTCATGGCGGTGAAGATATTCCAGAGGATCTTCCAGGGTAATAATGTGGCCTTCCCGGGTGTGGTTAATCCGGTCAATGAGGCAGGCCATAGTGGTAGATTTACCGCTTCCGGCAGAACCGGTGACAAGGACCATGCCGCGTGTATAATCAGAAACACTCATCACATCTTCCGGAATGGAAAGCTCTGCAGGATCCGGCAGCCGGAAGGCGATCACACGGATCACGGCAGCCAGGGAACCACGCTGTTTATAAGCGTTGACACGGAAACGGGAGACGCCGGGAATGGAAAACGAAAAGTCATCGTCACCGGTTTCCAGAAGCCGGGATATATCACGGTTTTCCGCAAGTGTATAGATGGTGCGCAGAAGTGCTTCCGTTTCGGCTGGCATCAATCGGTCACCACTGCTGAAAAGGTGGCCATCAATTTTTTCGGCCAGAGGACGGCCTGCGATGATAAAAATATCGGAGACCCGTTTATTGGCAGCTTCTGCAAGAAATTCAGGAATTGGAGTATCCATTTGTTCACTCTCCTTTAAATAGATTTTGATGATTGTCAGGATTCCAGGTGCCATTAGATTCTGTGCTCCACTGAAGGATCTTCAATACGGAGGTTTCGGTCTTTCCTGGATAAAAAATCTCAAGTATCACCGAAAGCTGCTGACTGTCGGCAAATTTCGTGGAAAAAGACAGGGTGTGATCAGAGGAATTCCAGACAAGATCCTGTTGCGTATCTGCAAAAGTCTTCACCTGGGAAAAATATTCCGCTTTATCTTCTGCGGATGCCAAATATCCGGCCAGTGTACTGCGGATATCGGCTACACGCTCGGTAGCCTCACTGCAGGCTGAATAATATTTTTCTGTCTGTTCCATGGAATGTCTGGCTGTTGTTAAACTGGTCCGTGAACTGGAAAGAGTAAGCAAAGCTAGTACACAGAGGCAAAGTACGGAAAAGATCAGAAACAGCGAAGGAATTCCTACTGTTACGAAAAAAGTATGTTTTTGTTTCAATGGATTTCCTCCTTTCCGTTGCCACAGTCAGGAAAATTTAAGGTGATCTGATAAAGCAAAGTATTTTCCGGGATATTGCGGAAGGAAAGCTCTCCGGATTTTTCAGAGGAGGTTGTGGACAAAACGAAAACCATTTCGTAATCTGCCTCATCTCTGGAACAGTTCTGCCAGGAATGGTCGTAATACCAGATCAGGCTGTTGTCGGTCTGTGTGCCATCCGGAAGAAGAGCAAGAAGCTGTTTGGGAGATCCATTGCTGCCTTCCAGTGCTTCTCCCACAGAAGTGGTGAGTGCCTGAATCTGATTCCACTGTTCTGCCTGTATACGGTTTTTACGGGCTGCCGCAAAAATCTGAATGCAGGCAGCCGAGCAGAGAGAAAGAAATAAAAGCGCCAGGATCATTTCCATAAGAAAAAGACTGGTACTGGAATTATGCTGTGATTTCTTCATGATGCCTCCTTTTTGCCTGCATCTGTACCGGTAACGGAAGATTCGGCTGTGCTGTGCAGCAGAAAGTGTGCAGAGATTCCGGTTGCACTTTTCAGGGAAATGCGGTAAAAACCATTATCCAGGTTTTCTGCCTGAAAATCCGAAAGCTGAGAAATGGAAGTACCGGCCGATGCGCTTGCCTGAGAATCCGCAACGGTGAAAAGTTCTGTAAGATTTCCATCTTTTAGATAAATATAGGTAATATAATCTTTTCCCTTCAGTGTGTCCCGAAAACAAAGTGCAGGGATATCATCCAGGGAACCTGAGAAAATCCCGTCGGCCTGGTCATGCTGCCGGAATTTGGTCGTCAGATAGGTGATGGCAGTCCCAAGCCCGGAATCGGAATCCGTCTGTTTTACAGTCTGCTGGTAAACTCTTGCGGAGAACAACAGCATCAGCATAAGAAACAGCGCAAAAACACTGAACAGAAGGAGTGAAAAAAGAGAGGATATGGAATGGCCGGTATTTTTTTTCAGTTTCATGAAGAAGCGCCTCCTTTCGAACTGCCAGGACGCGCAATAACGCTGATAGAAGGCAGGAGATTGGAACCGTTGGGGATATATTCTACGATAAATCGGTTTTTGTCATAGGTGATATGGTAATCATTAAGGAGCTGTGCAAGATCTTCAGGATATTCACCGGTCATGGCGTAGCTGCGGACAGCACTGTTCTTTAATGCCTGCTCCAGAGCATCCTGTTCTTTCACGAGAGCCTGGCCGGATGTATGACTGACGCCCGCTACAAACAGAATACAGGCAAATATCAGAAGAAATACAGGAAAAAGAAGCAGAAGCCCCCGGAAAATTTTTTTTCGTCGACTTTCAAAAAGTTCCATGTTGTCACCACCTTATATCGCAAAATCTGAAAGGATTCCCAGAAGCGGCATCATTACGGAAAGCAGGACAAGTCCTACAAGCAGGGAAAGCAGGATCACAATAGTTGGTTCCACAACAGATACTGCCTGAGAGATCAGATCTATGGATTTTTCTGTGTACTGCTGAGACAGCCTGCGAAAAGTTTCGTCACTGGTTCCGGAGTAGAAGGAAATACTGATCAGACGTCCCTCCATGCCACTGAACAGTTCGGACTCTGTCAGAGCCTTTGAAAAAGCTTCCCCGTTGTTCAGAAGTTCGGAAGTTTTTCGGAGCTTCTCAAGAATTTCCGGTTGTGTGAGCATTGCTTCTGTAAGCTCAAGACTGGTTTCCGGAGAAAGACCGCTTCGAAGCCCCAGAGACAGTCCCTGCGCCAGACGGCTGTAATCCATGGCAACAGGAATCTCACAAAAAACAGGAAGATGTGTGACCAATTTTCGAAGTTTGGCATGACCTTTTTCTGTGAGACTGAAAAAAAGAATGCAGCCAATGAGAAGTACTGCAAGAATCAGAAAAACAGCAGAATAGCGACTGATCATATTGCCGGCATTTAAAAGTCCCTGTGAGATTCCGTTCATTTCCAGACCCATCTGATGAAAGACCTGCTGGAACACGGGGAGAACTTTTACAAGAAGAACCAGGATTACTACTGCCATCATTCCAAGCATGATCAGCGGATAGGTGACTGCACTTCGTATCTGCTGGGAAATTTCCTGCTCCTGATCATAATGCCGGGAGAGGCTTGTCATGATCTCATCCAGACAACCGGTTTCTTCGCCTGTTTTTATATAGGCGGTCATAGCTTTTGGAAAACAGCCGGAATCCTCAAGAGCCTGGGAAAGAGAACCGTTTTTTTCCATGGAATTGATAAGTGGCTTCAGAATCTCACGATCTGTGTCGGTTTTGCTTTCTTCACAGAGGATATGGAGTCCTTCTGTTGTTGATATGCCGGAATGCAGCAGTATTCCCATCTGCCCGCAGAAATTGGATAATTCCCGGGCTGTCAGTTTAGATTTCATAATAAAGTCTCCTTTTTTGCGGGTGGTTGGTCAGTGTGTATACTGTACCGTGTAGTTGCTTTCGTCTCCGATATATTCCTGGATCGCTTCATTGCCGTTGCTGTTGGCATCAAAGGTTGGGTCCATAAGTTTCCATGTATCTCCGTTAAAGGAGATTGCTTTTGTTACCCAGCCTTTGTTCTGGATGTAGACATCGATCCAGGCATGCTTGATGTCGCCGGAATAGCCAATCTCAAGTTTGCAGGGAATATCCTGACTTCGAAGCATTGCCGCAGTCAGTGCTGCATAATCAAAGCAGATGCCGGTGCCTGACTGAAGGGTTTCGTCTACATCAGGAAGATATCCGGCCTCTACAGAATCTGCCTTATCGTAATCGTAGGTGATATGTTCTGTGACATATGTATAAAAAGCTTTCAGGATTTCCACATCGTTCATACCATCTTTGACCAGTGACTGTGCCAGAGTACAGGCTTCACTTTTGACGGAAAAATCCACATACTGGTTGGGATACAGAAATGGAAGAAACTCATTTTGAAGTTTTACAGTAAGAGTTTCTGCATAAAGTGCGGCATACTGGCTTCCGTCTACCTGCTGGTAACAGGTAATGGAATAATCTCCGGAGCCTTCCGAAAAGGGAATAACAGCCTGTTCCTCCGGCTCCAGAAAATAGGAGTAAAGGACACCGGACGGGGAAGTAAGCTGTATATTCATACGGGAATCTCCTGAGTCGGAGCTGGCAGTCATATAACCCTGGTCCTGATTGGAAATATCCAGGATCAGAGGGGAACTTCCCAGTGTCTGTTTACCGGGTGCCTCCGGAGTGAGAACACGGGCTGGTGAGTAAGACGGAGGCTTGTCACCGGAACTTCCGGAATTCCCGCAGCCAGTCAGAAAAAACACAGTTCCGAAAAGCAGCAGTACAAAAAAGAGACGGGCAGATAAAGTTTTTGACATATTTGCCGTTCTCCTGTCATATAATGTTTTTTTCTTTTTTTACAGATAACAGTATAGCAGATTATGAAAAAAAAAGACAGAACAAGCAGAGAGAACAGGGAGTAAAATGTTGACATTTCGAAAGAAAAAACATATACTATACATATAAAAGGCAAACCTGTTGAAAAGCAGGGACGCAAAGCCAAGGGTCTAAGGTCACAATTGAAAGACTATGACAGCCGGTTGCCGCATTAAATTCCGATTTAGTGACGTAATCAGACAGCATCCAGGTGAAAAGGATTTATGTGTTGACGCGGCCGTTTATTTAAAATAAGCGGTTTTTTTGATGCAGTAAATTCTGCGGCCACCGAATATGGATGACGGTCGGAACGTCCGTTTTCAGAAAGGTGTGAAAAGTATGAAAAAAATGAACCTTAAAAATTTCTTTATGAAAAAGAAGATCGCAGCTGGATGTATTGCAGCTGCTGCACTGATCACAGCAGGAAGCTTTGCAATGGTATGGCAGGACTCACAGGTGCCGGAACTGCCGAATTACACAGATCCGGTAGTCGAGCAGACGATTGAAGATGATGATACACCGCTTGCTTCACAGCCGAAGGTTACAACCAAGACAACCAAGAGCAGCAAGACAACCAAGAAGAACATCAAGTTAAAAGCAGCAGCTACGAAGACTTATACCAAGAAACTTCCGACAACCAAGAAAACTACAAACAAGACAACCAAGAAAAATCAGACTACAACCATAAAGACAACAACAACCGTACAGACAGATACAAGCCGGAAATACACCAAAAAATCTAAAAATGTAGTACAGACACAGAAGGTTACCACTACAGTGCAGACAACTACAACAGTTGTTGCAGCGGCATCTACAACTGTGAATGCTACTACTGCAGGAAGTACAACTGCTAAAAAAGAGAAATACACAGTCAGCAATGTAGCATCTATTGCACCTCAGATGGACAGCAGAGTATTAAATGCATTTACAAAGATGGGATTTACCGTCATTGTTGATCCAAGCGTTTCCTACGCCGGATATTTTGATGGAAGATCAAGAACGATCACTCTTAAAGTGGAGGATGATACGATCTACCATGAGCTTGGCCATTATCTTGCATTTATCGCTGGTAATGTAGATAAGAATGCAGCTTTCGCATCTGTTTATAACAGTGAGAAATCTAAATTCACAGGTGTCAGAAAGGCTTATGCAACACAGAATGCGTCTGAGTACTTCGCAGAATCCGTTCTGGAGTATACAGAGAATCCTTCTGTACTGAAGGCACAGCGTCCTCAGACATACGAAGCAATCACCAATGCACTGTCAAAGGTTACAGACGCACAGGTAAACAAGATCATGAATGTTTATAAGGTAATCTGGAAATAATAAGTTATACAGCCGAATCCCCGGGAGTTTATCCCGGGGATTTTTTGAATAACTGCGCATCGCATTCTCGTTACTTGAGATATCCAGCCCCTCCTTCCGGTAACGGAAGATTCATTGTCGACAAAAATTTCTTGCATTGCTTCAAAAATAGTGTATATTATTATCATAATCATATTTCATAACGGTTCAGATACCAGTGCGGTCATGTCAGACTGCATCAGATTTCCATTATAAAATTACAATTTATCATAATTAAGCAAGAATAGAGGATTTATTTATGAGAGAAAAATATGAATCATTGTCTCTGGCAGTGCTGAAAGATCTGGCAAAGGCAAGAGGGATGAAGGGAATCTCTACTTTGAGAAAACCGGCACTGATCGAGAGAATGCTGGAAGAAGACGCAAAGGAAGCGGTGAAGGAGAAGACGGAAGAAACACCGGGAAATACAGCGGGTGAGAATTCTCTGAAAGAGAAAGTACAGGAAAATGAAAAAAATGAATATCGAACCCGTCCAGCATCTGAAAATCAGCAGGAACGGAAAGAGTATCGTACGGAGCGGAATGATCAGGAACACAGAAATATAAACGGACGCAGAGAGAACAACAGAGAAAGCTACAACCGCAGTGCATATAACAGGGAGAATTACAGAAGGCCGGCACAGGAAGAACGTGCTTATACACGTGATGGCAGCCACGAGGCAGAAGCGCGTCCGGAGAATGGCAATGTTCCTTCAGAATCCACACAGCTGGACAGTGGTGAAAAAGCCAATGGGATCCTGGAGGTACTTCCGGATGGATATGGATTTATCCGCTGTGCCAACTATCTTCCTGGTGAAAACGATATTTATGTTTCGCCTTCCCAGATCCGCCGCTTTAATTTAAAGACCGGTGATATCATCCAGGGAAATATCCGGATCAAGACCCAGGGAGAGAAATTCAGTGCACTTCTTTACGTGTCCTCCATCAATGGATTCCATCCGAGTGAAGGCCAGAGAAGATATAATTTTGAAGATATGACACCGATCTTTCCTAATGAGAGACTGGTTATGGAGCGTGCAGGCGGTACAACTGCCATGCGCATTGTAGACCTGATCAGCCCTATCGGAAAGGGACAGAGAGGAATGATCGTATCTCCGCCGAAAGCCGGTAAGACAACCCTTCTGAAGGACGTTGCAAAGTCCATCCTTAAGAATAATAAAGATATGCATCTCATTATCCTTCTGATCGATGAGCGTCCGGAGGAGGTTACCGATATCAAGGAAGCAATCCAGGGACCTAATGTGGAAGTGATCTATTCCACGTTTGATGAACTTCCGGAGCATCATAAGAGAGTTTCCGAGATGGTTGTGGAGCGTGCCCGTCGTCTGGTAGAACATAAACAGGATGTGATCATCCTTCTGGATTCCATTACACGACTTGCCAGAGCCTATAACCTGATTATCCCGCCAAGTGGAAGGACTTTATCCGGTGGTCTTGATCCGGCGGCCCTTCATATGCCTAAGAGATTTTTTGGCGCAGCCCGTAATATGCGTGAGGGCGGAAGCCTGACGATTCTGGCAACGGCACTTGTGGATACCGGAAGCAAGATGGACGATGTCATCTACGAGGAGTTCAAGGGAACCGGTAATATGGAGCTTGTCCTTGACCGTAAATTACAGGAAAAACGTGTATTCCCGGCCATCGATATCCAGAAATCCGGAACCAGAAGAGAGGATCTTCTTCTCAGCAAGGATGAGCAGGAAGCTGTTTATATTATGCGAAAAGCACTCAACGGAATGAAGTCCGATGAGGCGGTAGAACAGATTCTGAATACCTTTGCCAGAACCAGGACCAATGCGGAGCTGGTACAGACTGTAAAGAAACAGAAATTTTTATAAAGTCCTTGCATTTTCAGGAAAGCTGTGTTATACTTAGCAAGCTGTTTAAAATGGAATTCGTCAATTGTATACGAATAATATTAAATTATATAGAGAGGTGAAAATCATGAGAGAAGGAATCCATCCGAACTACTATCAGGCAACTGTAACCTGCAACTGCGGAAACACTTTCGTAACAGGTTCTACTAAAGAGGACATCCACGTTGAGATCTGCTCCAAATGCCATCCGTTCTACACAGGACAGCAGAAGGCTACACAGGCTCGTGGACGTATCGATAAGTTCAACAAGAAATACGGCCTGAATAAGTAATTATTGCGAATACAGGAAATGAGAAGGTTGAGGTTGGGAAATCTCAACCTTTCTTTAACTGAAAAATTTTTTCAGTTTGCACAGGAGAGAATGAATGAAATCATCGAATATTGGCGGACAGGCCGTGATGGAAGGCATCATGATGCGCCACAAGGACAAATATTCTATCGCAGTGCGCCGTCCGGACCAGGAGATCGAGCTGAAAGTAGAAGACTATAAATGTACCTTCGGAAACCATGCGTTTCTGAAGAAGCCCATCATCCGTGGTGTGGTAAGTTTTGTGGATTCTCTTGTGGTAGGCACGAAATGCCTGATGTACTCTGCGGAGATCGCAGGTGACGAGGAAGATGAAGAAACTGCGAAGAAGAATGAGCAGCTTACAGAAGAGGAGCTTTCCGCAAAGAAAGCCAAAGAAGATAAGCAGTTCAAGTGGCTTCTTTACATTACGGTAGCTGTTTCTATGGTAGTATCTGTGGCTGCTTTTATGTTTCTTCCGTATATACTGGCCAGTCTGATCCGCAAGGTAGGCGCTTCGGAATTCCTGGTTACTGTAGTAGAAGCTTTTGTAAAGCTGGCACTGTTTATGGGATATATGTTCCTGATCTCTAGAATGAAGGATATCCAGAGAACTTTTATGTACCACGGTGCGGAACATAAATGTATCAACTGTGTGGAACATGGACTGCCACTGACTGTGGAGAACGTACTGAAGAGTTCCAGGCTCCATAAGCGCTGTGGAACCAGTTTTCTGTTCCTGGTCATGCTGGTAAGTATTGTGCTGCACTTTGTGTTTGTGCTGGTCCCGGTTTACTGGGTAAGACTGTTTGGAAGACTTCTTATGGTACCGGTAGTTGCGGGAATCTCTTTTGAGATCATCCAGTGGGCAGGAAGAACGGACAGTAAATTTGCGGACATTATGAGTAAACCAGGTCTTGCCATGCAGAAATTCACCACCAAGGAACCAACTGCAGATATGGCAGAAGTAGCCATTAAGGCAGTTGAGGCGGTTTTTGACTGGAGAGCTTATCTGAAAGAGGAATTTGACCTGGATATCCCTTATGAGACAGAGGAGACAAGCCATGCAGACTCTTGAGTCACTTCTCAAAAAAGGAACAACGATACTGAAAGATAACGGATTGGAAGAAGCCGGGCTGGATGCCTGGCTCCTTCTGGAATATAAGACCGGAAAGAACCGGGCATACTATTTTGCACATGGTGATGAACCGGTGTCTGATGAGACCGCAGCAGAGTATCTTGAGCTGATCGGCAGGCGGGCAGGACATATTCCTGTACAGCAGCTGACTCATCAGGCTTTTTTTATGGGCTATGAGTTTTATGTAAACGAAAATGTGCTCATCCCGAGACAGGACACCGAGACACTGGTGGAGGAAGGTCTGAAATGCCTTGAGGATGTGGAGAAACCGGAGATCCTGGATATGTGTACGGGCTCCGGCTGCATTCTCATAAGCCTTCTTCTGGAACGGCAGGATGCCCGTGGTGCGGGTGTGGACGTTTCTCCGGAAGCACTGGAGGTGGCGAAAGAGAACGCCAGCCTTCTGAAAGTGGAGAACCGGGCGGATTTTTTGGAAAGTGATCTGTTCTCGGCACCGTATTTTTGCGAAAAAGGTGGAAAAGAGGGTGGGAAATATGATATTCTTATTTCAAACCCGCCTTATATCGCGACAGAAGAAATTGAAACATTAATGGAAGAAGTCCGTCTTCATGACCCCAGAAAGGCTCTTGACGGAATGGAGGATGGGCTTTATTTTTACAGAAAGATCACCAAAGAGGCAGGGAAATACCTGAAGCCGGGTGGATGGCTTCTGTATGAGATTGGCTGCACTCAGGGGGAGGCAGTCAGTGAAATGCTGAGAAATGCCGGTTTTGAAAAGGTTCAGGTGGTAAAAGATCTTCCGGGCCTTGACCGTGTAGTGATGGGGCAGAAGCCTTTGTAAAAATTGTGATTCACAGGTATCAGAAACAGGAGGAAATACATGTTTGATAAACTGGATGATCTGCTGGTACGTTTTGAAGAGCTTCTCAATGAGCTGGGAGAACCGGGAGTAACCGATGATCCGGCGCATTTTCAGAAGCTGATGAAAGAGCAGAGCGACCTGCAGCCGATCGTTGACGCATATAAAGAATACAAGAAAAACAAAGAGACCATCGAGGACAGTCTTTCCATGCTGGAGAGCGAGAAGGACGAAGAGATGCGTGAGATGCTGAAAGAGGAGCTTTCCGACGCAAGAAAGAGAGTGGAGGAGCTGGAGCATGAGCTGAAGATCCTTCTTCTTCCGAAAGACCCTAATGACAGCAAGAACGTTATCGTTGAGATCCGTGGAGGTGCAGGCGGTGATGAGGCGGCTCTCTTTGCGGCAGAGATCTATCGTATGTATGTGAAATATGCAGAGTCCCGTCGCTGGAAAACCGAGATGCTCAGCCTTAATGAGAACGGTATCGGCGGCTTCAAGGAAGTTACTTTCATGATCAAAGGTGAGGGTGCGTATTCCAGACTGAAATACGAAAGCGGTGTACACCGCGTACAGCGAGTACCGGAGACAGAATCCGGCGGAAGAATTCATACTTCCACCTGTACTGTGGCCATCATGCCTGAAGCAGAAGAGATTGATTTCCATCTGGATCTCAATGAATGTAAATTCGATGTGTTCCGTGCTTCCGGAAACGGTGGTCAGTGTGTCAATACTACAGACTCCGCGGTACGTCTTACCCATATCCCTACAGGAATCGTAATTTCCTGCCAGGATGAAAAATCTCAGCTCAAAAACAAGGACAAGGCACTTCGCGTGCTCCGTTCCCGTCTGTATGAGATGGAACTTGCCAAGCAGCATGACGCTGAGGCAGAGGCAAGAAGAAGCCAGATCGGTACCGGTGACCGTTCCGAGAAGATCCGTACCTACAACTTCCCGCAGGGACGTGTGACGGACCACAGGATCAAACTGACCCTTCATCGCCTTGAGAATATCCTTAACGGAGATCTGGATGAGATCATCGACAGCCTGATCGCGGCAGACCAGGCAGTGAAGCTGACCAAGCTCAATGAACAGGAGTAATCGTTAATTACAGAGATAGAGTTCAAAAAACTATAATAAATCAGGAGGAAACGAAACATGAAAAAGACAGCACTGGTAATCATGGCAGCCGGAATTGGCAGCCGTTTTGGAAAAGGAATCAAGCAGCTTGCACCGGTAGGACCGAAGGGTGAGATCATTATGGACTATTCTATCCATGATGCACTGGAGGCAGGATTCAACAAGGTTGTATTTATTATCCGTAAAGACCTTGAGGATGAGTTCAAAAGAGTGATCGGAGACCGTATCTCCAAGATTACAGAGGTTGCTTATGCATTCCAGGAGATCGATGATCTTCCGGGAGATTTCCGGAAACCGGCAGACCGTACCAAGCCATGGGGAACCGGACATGCCGTACTGGCAGCAAAGAAAGTCCTTTCCGAGCCATTCGCTGTTATCAATGCAGATGACTACTATGGAAAAGAGGCCTACGTAAAAGTTCACGACTATCTGGTACAGGATCATCCGCAGGATGGCCCGATGCACATCTGCATGGCAGGTTTCCGCCTTGGAAATACATTAAGCGACAACGGAAGCGTTACAAGAGGTGTGTGCCATATTGAGGACGGCAAGCTTGTCGGCGTTACAGAGACACATAACATCTTCAAGACAGCAGACGGCGCAGAGACAAGAAATGACGATGGTACAGCAGAAGCGCTGGATACCAAGAGCCTTGTTTCCATGAATATGTGGGGACTGACACCGGAATTTATGGAAATCCTTGAGAAAGGTTTCATTGAGTTCCTTGGTGGGATCAAAGAGGGAGACATCAAGAAAGAGTATCTTCTTCCAGAGCTTATCGACCAGCTGATCCATTCCGGGAAAGCAGCAGTTGACGTTCTTGAGACAAAGGACGAGTGGTTTGGTGTTACTTATCAGGAAGATAAGGCATCTGTACAGGCTGCATTCAAAAAACTTACAGATGACGGCGTTTATCCGGAAGGACTGTATCAGTAATAAAGGAGAGCATTATGGGTAAATATTTCGGAACAGATGGTTTTCGTGGTGAAGCAAATGTAAAACTTACAGCAGATCATGCATTTCGTGTGGGACGTTATCTTGGCTGGTATTACGGCAGAGATCACAAGGCGAAGATCGTGATCGGCAAGGATACAAGAAGAAGCAGTTACATGTTTGAGTATGCTCTTGCGGCAGGACTTACCGCATCCGGAGCAGATGCTTATCTGCTTCATGTAACCACAACTCCAAGTGTGTCCTATGTAGTACGTACAGAAGATTTTGACTGCGGTATCATGATTTCCGCAAGCCATAATCCGTTTAACGATAATGGAATCAAAGTCCTCAATGAGAACGGACAGAAGATTTCCGCAGATATTGAAGCACGTATCGAGGCTTATCTGGATGGAGAGATCGAAGAACTTCCGCTGGCAACCGGAGAAGATATCGGCTGTACGGTTGATTTTGCATCTGGAAGAAACCGTTATATCGGACATCTGATCTCTATTCCATGCCACGATTTCAAGAATATCAAGGTGGGACTGGACTGCTCCAACGGAAGTTCATCTGCCATTGCCAAGAGTGTTTTTGACGCACTCCGTGCAAAAACTTATGTGATCAATAATGAGCCGAACGGAACGAATATTAACCGTGGATGTGGCTCCACACATATTGAAGTTCTGAGACAGTTTGTGATCGACAAAGGTCTGGATATCGGTTTTGCTTATGATGGCGATGCAGACCGCTGTATTGCTGTAGACCACCGCGGAAATATCATTGACGGTGACAAGATCATGTATGTCTGCGGCAAATATTTAAGAGAAAAAGGACAGCTGAACGGAAATACGGTTGTAACAACTGTTATGTCAAACCTTGGTCTTTACAAATCTCTGGAGCGGGAAGGCATCGACTACGAGCAGACTGCAGTTGGTGACAAATACGTTGCCGAGAACATGATGGAAAACAATTACAGTATCGGCGGTGAGCAGTCCGGACATATTATCTTCAGCCGTTATTCTGCTACCGGTGACGGAATCCTTACTTCTCTTATGATCATGGAGGCATGCGTGGATCAGAAAGCCACACTTTGCGACCTTGCCAAGGAGATGAAGGTTTATCCGCAGCTTCTCCGCAATGTGCGTGTTTCCGATAAGAAAACCGCCCTGGAGAACGAGAAGGTAAAAGCAGCCATTGAGGCCGCAGCGGAGGCACTTGGCGATGATGGCCGTATCCTGGTACGTGAAAGCGGTACAGAGCCGTTGATCCGTGTTATGGTAGAGGCGGGAACGGATGAACTCTGCCACCAGTATGTAGACAGTGTTGTTGATGTAATGGAAGCCGAAGGGCTTGTTGTAGAATAAGGAATTCCATGAAAAATACAAAGACCGTATTGATTCTTGCAGCCGTTACAGGAGCTTTGCTTCTGGGCGGCTGCGGCAGTGAAAAAACAAAAACATATGAGCAGGCGGGTAAAGATCTTTCTCAGGGAAGCTACAAGTATGCCCTGGAGGAGTACCAGAGTTCTATCCAGAACGGGGTAAAACTGGCACAGTCCTACCGTGGGGCGGGGATTGCAAGCCTGCGTCTTGGCAAATATGAGGATGCGGTGAATAATTTTACAGAGGCATTGGGCTGTGACCGGGTAAGTAAAAGCCTGCGCAGGGATATTTTGTCTTACCGTGCCACCGCAGAGCTGAAAGCTGGAAATTATGAGGACGCCATGGCAGACTGCCAGACATTAGGAGAAGATTTTTCCATGGATGCCAGCAGTTATTTCCTTACCGGAAAAGTTGCCCTTGCCATGGATTCCTACGAGGAAGCGGCATCGAACTTTAAGCAGGCCTATGGAGAGGACTCCACCTATGATATGGCGATCCAGATCTATGAAGCGTATCTGGATAAAGATATGGAAGCAGACGGAACCAGATATCTGGAGGCTGCCCTTTCTTCTGAGGCCAAGGACGCGCAGGATCACTGTGACAGAGGCCGCGTTTACTATTATATGGAAGATTACAGCAATGCAAAAAAAGAGCTCCTGGAAGCAACCAAGAAGGATAATACGGAAGCTCTTCTTCTCCTGGGAATGGTATATCTGGCTCAGGATGATGTGGAAAATGCCCAGGCAATGTATAAACAGTATATTTCCGCAGTGGGAGATTCCGCCAAGGGATATAACGGCCTGGCACTGTGTGATATCCGGAATGGGGATTATGATTCTGCTCTTGATAACATTACAAAAGGTCTCCCGACTGCTACCACAGACGAGATGCAGAGCCTTCTGTTCAACGAGATCGTAGCCTATGAGAAAAAACTGGATTTTGCCACCGCACTGACCAAGGCACAGGAATATGTTGATATGTTCCCGGAAGATTCCGCTGCCAAAAAAGAGCTGGCTTTCCTGAAAACCAGAACGTCTTCGGAGGGCTGATATGGAATATTTTGAGGAAATACAGGACCGGGTCATCCTGATCGGGGTTCAGGCAAATCTGGGGGATGACATGGAGGAATCCCTGGATGAACTTGGGGAGCTTGCGGCTACAGCAGGTGCGGCCGTTGCTGGCAGGATCATCCAGAACCGTGAGGCAGTACATCCTGGTACCTATATCGGAAAAGGCAAGATCGAGGAGGTAAAAGGTCTTCTCTATGCTTTGAATGCCAATGGTGTGATCTGTGACGATGAGCTTTCTCCTGCACAGATGAACAATCTGGAGCGGGAACTGGAATGCAAGGTTATGGACCGTACCTTGCTGATTCTTGACATTTTTGCGAAGCGTGCCGTGACAAGCGAAGGTAAGATCCAGGTAGAGCTTGCACAGCTCCGTTACCGTTCTGCACGTCTTGTGGGACTTCGTTCTTCTCTCTCAAGGCTTGGAGGAGGAATCGGTACCAGAGGTCCCGGTGAGAAGAAACTGGAGACAGACCGCCGTCTGATCCGAAACCGGATCTCCGCACTGAAGCAGGAACTTTCCCAGGTGGAAAAGCACAGGGAACTGCTCCGTTCCAGAAGAGCGGCAGGAAATCTGAAGACTGCGGCTATTGTCGGCTACACCAATGCGGGAAAATCCACGCTTCTGAATACACTGACCGGTGCGTCGGTGCTTTCGGAGGATAAGCTTTTTGCCACGCTGGACCCGACCACACGTCTTCTGACACTGGATGACGGACAGCAGCTTCTTCTTACGGATACTGTAGGATTTATCCGGAAGCTTCCCCACAATTTGGTAGAAGCCTTCAAGAGTACCCTGGAAGAAGCCAAATATGCGGACTACATCATTCATGTGGTAGATGAGTCCAATCCCCAGGCGGAGATGCAGATGCATATCGTATATGAGACCCTGAAAGAGCTGGGCGCCCTTGGGAAAAAGACGATCACACTTTTTAACAAGCAGGACCGTGTTTCCGGGGAAAGTCTCCGGGATCTCCGTGCAGATCATACGCTGAAGATTTCCGCACGGACAGGAGAAGGACTTGAAGAATTTAAGGAACTGCTCTCTGAGATCCTTGCAGAAGGCCAGATTTATATGGAGCGGCTTTTTCCGTATTCGGAGGCCGGTCAGATCCAGCTGATCCGTGAGTATGGACAGCTTCTTTCGGAAGAGTATACAGAAGGCGGAATTGCTGTAAAAGCAAGGGTTCCGCGGGAAATCTATCCGAAAGTTACATAATGTTAAAAAAACTACTCAGTACCATATATAGTACCGTGAACAAAATGGACACTATATATGGTGCTTTTTGTGTTGACGCAAAGGAGTGTGTCTGATACAATAAGCCTACAGCGCTTTGAACATAGATCGTGAAACGGGGTATGTTCATGGGCAGGTAAGTGAGGCGGAATAAGAGAGTCCGCTTTATAAATACATGCATGAGGGAGGCATTTTCTTATGTTTCAGGTAGTAAAAAGAGACGGTGAATTAGACGAATTTAAAATGGGGAAGATCACCGCAGCCATTGATAAGGCGTTTGATGCCAAGGGCAAGAATTACAGTCCGGATATGATCGACCTTCTGGGACTTCGTGTTACTGCGGATTTTCAGAATAAGATCGAGAACAACCGGATCTCTGTGGAGGATATCCAGGACAGTGTGGAGAACGTACTGATCCAGGCAGGATATTCCGATGTTGCCAAGGCGTATATCCTTTATCGCAAGCAGCGTGAGAAGATCCGCAATATGAAATCTACCATCCTTGACTATAAAGAAATCGTAAACAGCTATGTAAAGGTTGAGGACTGGCGTGTAAAAGAGAACTCAACAGTAACCTATTCTGTAGGAGGACTGATCTTAAGCAACTCCGGAGCTGTTACTGCCAATTACTGGCTGTCTGAGATCTATGACAATGAGATCGCGGAGGCACACAGAAATGCGGATATCCATATCCACGATCTGTCCATGCTGACCGGATACTGTGCAGGATGGTCCCTGAAACAGCTGATCCGTGAGGGCCTTGGCGGAATCGAGGGTAAGATCACTTCCGCACCGGCCAAGCATTTAAGCGTGCTCTGTAACCAGATGGTAAATTTCCTGGGTATCATGCAGAATGAGTGGGCAGGCGCACAGGCATTTTCATCCTTTGATACCTATCTGGCTCCTTTTGTAAAGGTGGACAACCTTTCTTATCCGGAAGTGAAGAAATGTATTGAATCTTTTGTATATGGGGTGAACACACCGAGCCGCTGGGGAACCCAGGCACCGTTTTCCAATATTACACTGGACTGGACTGTTCCGGATGACCTTGCAGAACTTCCTGCCATCGTAGGCGGCAAGGATATGGACTTCAAGTATAAAGACTGCAAGAAAGAGATGGATATGGTCAATAAGGCATTTATCGAGACCATGATCGAGGGAGATGCCAACGGACGTGGATTCCAGTATCCGATCCCGACTTATTCCATCACAAAGGAATTTGACTGGTCCGATACCGAGAATAACAGACTTCTCTTTGAGATGACTTCCAAGTACGGTACTCCGTATTTTTCCAACTACATCAACAGTGATATGAAACCGAGCGACATCCGCAGCATGTGCTGCCGTCTCCGCCTGGATCTCCGTGAGCTCCGCAAAAAGAGCGGCGGTTTCTTCGGTTCCGGTGAGAGTACAGGTTCTGTAGGTGTTGTAACTATCAATATGCCACGTATCGCATATCTTTCCAGAACACCGAAGGAATTTTATCAGCGCCTGGATCACATGATGGATATCTCCGCGAGATCTCTTCACATCAAGAGAGATGTGATCAGCAGACTTCTGGATGAGGGACTGTATCCGTATACCAAGAGATATCTTGGAAGTTTTGAGAATCATTTTTCCACCATCGGTCTTGTGGGAATGAACGAAGCGGGCTTAAATGCATGCTGGCTGAAAAAAGACATGACAGATCCGGAGACCCAGAAGTTTACGAAAGAGGTTCTGGAGCATATGAGAAACCGTCTTTCTGACTATCAGGAGCAGTATCCGGGAGAGCTTTTCAATCTGGAGGCAACACCGGCGGAATCCACCGCATACCGCCTTGCCAAACACGACAGAAGCCGTTATCCGGATATCAAGACAGCAGGAAAAGAGGGCGATACTCCGTATTACACAAACAGCTCCCATCTGCCGGTTGATTATACCGCTGATATTTTTGACGCACTGGATATTCAGGATGATCTGCAGACTTTGTATACATCCGGAACTGTATTCCACGCATTCCTGGGAGAGAAACTTCCGGACTGGAAGGCAGCAGCGTCTCTGGTACGTAAGATCGCAGAGAATTATCGCCTGCCGTATTACACCATTTCTCCGACCTATTCCGTATGTCAGGAGCATGGCTACATCAGCGGAGAGCATTTCACCTGTCCGAAATGTGGAAAGAAGGCTGAAGTTTACAGCCGTATCACCGGCTACTACCGTCCGGTACAGAACTGGAATGATGGTAAGACACAGGAGTACAAGAACCGTACCCTCTATGATATTACCCACTCCCAGTTGAAAAAGGTACACACCAGCATGATGACCATGAAAGGCGACGAGGTTGAGATCCAGCCGGTGGCATCGCACAAATATCTCTTCACGACCAGCACCTGTCCAAACTGCCGTATGGCAAAGAAAATGCTGGAAGGTGAGGAACTGGAGATCATCGATGCCGAGCAGAATCCCGAACTTGTTAAGCAGTACGGGATCCGTCAGGCGCCTACACTTGTGATCACTGACGGAGCGCAGGTTAAGAAGTATGTGAATGCTTCTAATATACAGAAGTATGTGGATGAAGAACTGGATTGAGCTCTTTCAAAATAACTGCAAGTAAAAAATGTATAGCTGGACGCATGTCTGTTGGATGTGTGTCCGGCTTTTTTATATATTATTTTTGTTTTTTATGTTGGGGATTTTTGTTTTGGAAAAGGTGGTTGACATTTCTTATCAGGAGGGTATACTTATATTCAAAATTTAGTGATTAAAAGCGTTACGCTTTAATGTATGAATGCAAACGTATCGCTGTGATACAGCGGGGGAAATCCGGGAATTGTTTCCCGGCGGAAATTTGCGAGGGGGAAAGCGCTCGGAGTTGCGAAGCCCGCGTATTTCCCCCTCGCGCTCCCCCTTTCTGGGCACGCTTTTTTGGAGCGTACGTTGTGGTGTGTGTGACGTTTTTGGTGGGGCGATGGATTCGACAGTATCGAGGACGCCAGGCTGAGCCGATGGATGAGGGCGGACGGGAAAGCGGCCCGCGTAGCGGGCCTGTTCCCTGTGTTTTTGGTAGAAGAGTGTTTGTGAATATGATTAAGTGTGTCATTATAATGGGGGATATGATGTAATATGGATGCTTAAATTATGGGATATTGTATTAGTATTTGTCAGTAATGAGATAACAGTAGAACATCCACTCATATCGGCACAACCTACAACAACCAACACCGTAGAATACATCACCTCACCAGCAAAGCAACACATTCCACAGCGCAGAACAGCGGCGTGGCCGGGAGGGGGGGAGCGCGAGGAGGGGAGCATGGCCTTCGCAACTATGAATGCTTCCCCTCCTCGCAACTGCCGCATGCAAAATACTCCCGCCGGAAGGAGATATACCTGCCGCATGCGAAATGCTCCCGCCGGAAGGAGATATACCTGCCGCATGCGAAATGCTCCCGCCGGAAGGCGATATATCTGCCGCATGCAAAATACTCCCGCCGGAAAGGGAATCCACCGTATGTGGAAATGCTCCATCCCGGAAGGGAATCCGCCACATGCGAAATGCTCCACCCTGGGAAGGGATTCACTTCCCGCAAATTTCATGCTAAAATAAGAAAAGAATAAAAAGAAAAGAGGAAACACATCATGGTAAAACAGAACATCGTCTTCGTAGAAAACACCCCAGGGAGTCTTCAGAAAGTTACAAAGATTCTTGCAGAGAATCAGATCGACATCTACGGCTTCGGCTGCTTCGACGCACCGGAATTCGCAAACTTCCGTATGGTATGCGATGATCCGGAAAAAGCAGATCAGATCATGGCTGAAAACGGATACATGACCCGTATCACTCAGGCCATCCTGGTGGATCTTCAGGATGAGATCGGCGGCCTGGACAAACTTTTAAGTGTCATGGGCGACAGCAACGTAAACCTTCACTACATCTACACCTTCTTCCACAGAGGCCTGAAAGTCCCGGTAGCGATCATGCACTGTGAGGATCTTCTTGTTGCAGAGAGTGTTCTCCGTAACAATGGCTTCAAGGTTCTGAACCGCCTGGTAGATCCGGATGGAGCGGAAGAAGCGTAAACATAAAAAGGACGAACAGGAATGAAGTATCGTATTTTTATTGTAGAAGATGACGAAACAATCGCGAATCTTCTGAAAAAACATCTCAGTTCCTGGGGATATGAAGTTTTTCTGGCTGAGGATTTTTCCAATGTACTGCAGGAATTTGCGGGGAAAGATCCTCAGCTTGTTCTTCTGGATCTGAAACTTCCCTTTTATAACGGCTTCCACTGGTGTGAGGAAATCCGAAAAGTTTCCCAGGTGCCGGTGATCTTTATCTCCTCCGCAGCCGACAATATGAACATGGTCATGGCCATGAGCCGTGGAGCAGATGATTTTATCGCCAAGCCTTTTGACATGGATGTACTGGTAGCCAAGATTCAGGCAATCCTCCGCAGGACCTATTCCTTTGGAAATCCGGGAAATGTACTGGAACATAAAGGAGCAGTGCTCAACCTTTCCGGGGCTACGCTGACCTGGAACGGGATGGAGCTGGAACTGACCAGAAATGAACTGCGTATTCTGGAGTTGCTTTTTTCCCAGGCAGGCAGACCGGTATCCAGAGATGCCATTATGACCAAACTGTGGGAAAGTGACAGCTTTGTGGACGACAACACCCTGACTGTAAACATTACACGCCTTCGCAAAAAGCTGGAGGCAGCAGGCCTTGTGGATTTTATTATCACGCGAAAAGGTTTGGGCTACATGGTGTGAGGTTTTTATGGAATTATTACGCGTATATTTGAAACAGACAAAAATTTTTCTCATTGCCTTTGTTTTTGCGGTGGCTGCATCGGCAGCAGTGGTCTGCCTGTACCAGCTTCCCGCTGAGGCAGTGATCTATATGGCAGTTCTGTGGCTTGGAGCAGGAGCTGCCGCTTTTTTATATGGGTATGTCCGCTACCGGCAGAAGGCTCAGGCGCTCTGCCTGGTGGAAAAAGCTCCGGAGATCAATCTGGATCGTCTGGACGCGACCACCGATGAGGTGGAACTTCTTTACCGGGAGATCATCCGCAAGCTGGACGGCATGCGGATGGAGGTGGAGACAGACCGGCATCGTTCCCTGGAAGAGATGACGGATTACTATACCATGTGGGCACATCAGATTAAGACGCCGATCTTTGCCCTGCGTCTGCTGCTTCAGGAGGAACCGGAGCGGAACCGGGAATCCCTGGCACAGCTTTTTCGCATTGAACAGTATGTAGAGATGGTGCTGGGCTACCTTCGAACAGAAGACATGTCCGCAGACCTGAAGCTTGCCCGGTCTTCTCTGAATCGGATCATCCGGGAACAGATCCATAAATATGCAGGGATCTTTGTGGCAAAAAAGCTCTCATTGTCCTATGAGGGAACAGATGCGACCGTTCTCACCGATGAAAAATGGCTCGGTTTTGTTATCGGACAGATACTTTCCAATGCGCTGAAATATACAAGAACGGGCGGCATTGAAATCTGGCTGGAGGATGAGCGTGGAAACCGGACATCGAATACAGCACCGGCAATCCTTGTCATCGCAGACACCGGCATCGGAATCCAGGCAGAAGACCTTCCACGGATCTTCGAAAAAGGCTACACAGGAGTCAACGGCCGGGAGGACAACCGCGCCACCGGGATCGGACTGTATTTAAGCCGGAAGATCCTGAAAAAGCTGGGCCATGAGATCACTGTGGATTCCCAGGTGGATAAAGGTACGGAAGTCCGGCTGAGCCTGTGGAAAAAAGAGCTGGAGATGTATTGAAATTTTTTTGCAGAAGCCAACCTTACATAAATGTAAGCTTCCCCCACAAAATGTAAGCCACTTCGATGGCAGCCGCCGGAGAATTTTCTTATACTGAAAACATAATATAGCGACACAGGTAATTCCTGCATCGGATTCAGTCACTTATAGTATTTCCATAAATTCCTGCATCAAGTTCAGCACGTCATGCTCTGAACAACTTTCTTTTGATGCATTGATTCCTGGGACTGCTATAGAATGTGATGCACGAATTCCCTGGAACGCTGCAAACACAGATAAGAAAGGAATTGGCATATGGCATTACTGGAAGTAACAAATGTAAAAAAGATATACAGCACCCGCTTCGGCGGAAACAAAGTACAGGCACTTTCCAATGTGACTTTTTCAGTGGAAGAGGGAGAATATGTGGCGATCATGGGAGAGTCCGGTTCCGGAAAAACAACGCTTCTGAACATTCTGGCAGCCCTGGATCGCCCAACATCCGGTGAAGTACTTCTGGAAGGAAAAAGCATCACCCACCTGACAGAAAAAGAGATTTCCGCATTTCGTCGGAAAAACTTAGGCTTCGTATTCCAGGATTTTAACCTTCTGGACACCTTCAGTCTCCGGGATAACATCTATCTTCCCCTTGTGCTGGCAGGCGAAGATTATCAGGAGATGGAACAGAAGATCCGCCCCATTGCAAAAGCCCTTCACATTGACCAGCTTCTGGAAAAATTTCCCTACGAGGTTTCCGGCGGACAGAAACAGAGGGCGGCAGTTGCAAGAGCGCTGATCACAGATCCCAGGCTGATCCTTGCGGACGAACCAACCGGAGCGCTGGACTCCCGTGCGGCGTCCGATCTTCTTTCCATGTTCAATGAAGTGAATCAGGAAGGCCAGACCATTCTCATGGTAACCCACAGTGCACAGGCAGCCAGCCATGCATCCAGAGTTCTTTTTATCAAGGACGGACAGGTGTTCCACCAGATCTACCGTGGCACAAAAACGAGACAGGAAATGTACCAGATGATCGCAGATACCCTGACGATCCTTACGACAGGCGGTGAGAGCCATGCGTAGAGGACTGTTTGGAAAACTGGCAGTACAGAACATCCGCAACAACCGGAGCACCTATATTCCCTATATGCTTACCTGCATTTTCTGTATTGCCATGATGTATATGATGGAATTTCTGCGGGACTGTCCCACATTGGAGAAAGCAGTGCCCCAGGCATCAGAAGTGCGGCTGATCGTGGGAACCGGTGAAGTGGTTGTTGGAATTTTCTGTGTCATCTTTCTGATCTACAGCAACAGTTTTCTTATGAAACGGCGCCAGAAAGAGATTGGACTTTATAACATTCTGGGCCTGGAAAAAGGCCATATCGGAAAAGTGATGTTTCTGGAAACGATCATGACGTCTCTGCTTTCTCTGGCAGCAGGTATCGGGTTTGGAATCCTTGGAAGCAAGCTTTCGCTGCTTTTGCTTTTCCGTTTTCTTCATGTTCCGGCGGTATTGGGATTTTATGTTTCCATTACTGGAATCCTGTTTTGTATCGCAGGATTTGGAGGGATTTTTCTTGTGATTCTGGCACTGAATCTTACCAGAGTAAGAATGAATAATCCGGTAGAACTTCTGAAAGGCGGAAACACAGGAGAGAAGGAGCCCCGGGCAAAATGGCTCATGGCATTTCTGGGTGTGATCTGTCTTGGCGTGGGATATTATCTGGCAGTAACCACGGAATCTCCGATCCAGGCGATTTTTATTTTTCTTCTGGCGGTAATCCTGGTCATGGCAGGAACGTATCTTCTTTTTACAGCAGGAAGTATTGTGATTCTGAAACTGCTTCGAAAGAACAAAAAGTTCTACTATAAAACCAGCAACTTTATCAGTGTTTCCGGCATGATATACCGTATGAAACAGAATGCGGCAGGCCTGGCAAGTATCTGTATCTTAAGTACTGGCGTACTCTTGCTCCTTTCCATGACTGTGTCCCTGTATTTTGGAATGGGGGACATTATGGTGAACCGGTATCCTTTTGATACGGATGCCCAAATCTCCGGTATCAGCCAGGAACAGAGTGAACAGTTTAAGAAGGTTTTTGCACAGGCAATCGAAGATTATCAGGTGCCGGCAGAAAAAACAGTGACTGAAACGTATCTCGAGATCGGCTGCAAGCAGGGAAAAAACGGCATTATGATCGGACAGGCCTACAGTTACTCGGAAGATGGGAATTCCGTAGACCTGTATACAATCCGCCAGTCTGAGTATGAGAAACTTACCGGGGAAAAAACAGATCTCCACGATGGCGAGATCTTTGCCTGGTATCCGTCTGAAAGGGAAACAGACACATTAAAAATTGATGACTGGGATTTTGCAGTAAAGAAATGGCTGGAAAAAGCACCTTTAAGTGCGATGACCAATCTGGTTTCCAATATGGCGGCAATTGTTGTAACGGATTCGGACTTTGAGTATATTGACGGGCTCCGGACAAAGATGTACGAAGGACTTGATGCCTACGAGGCGGGAAAAGATCTCACAGTTCATCTTGGTGTAGATATCCGTGGCAGCAGTGAGGAAAAGATCCGGTATGGCCAGGCTGTTTATCAGGCGCTGAAAGATTACTGCCACAGTGATGGTTTTTCTGAGAATACCATCGTGATCGGTGGTGTCCGCCAGAGTGAGTATGAAACTTATTATGTGGATAATGGAAGTATCCTGTTTATTGGAATCTTTCTGGGAGCACTGTTCCTTATGGGAACGGCGATGATCATTTATTATAAACAGATCTCCGAAGGCTACGAAGATCAGGGAAGGTTCCAGATTATGCATAAAGTGGGCATGAGCCGCAGAGAGGTAAAAGGAGCCATCCGCAGACAGATCCTTCTGGTATTTTTTATCCCGCTTGTGATGGCGATGGTTCATATTTCCATGGCATTTCCGCTGATCCGCCGGCTTCTGCTGCTGTTTGGAATGGCCAATACAAAACTGTACGTGGGCTGTACGGCAGGAACGGTTCTGGCTTTTGCGCTGGTCTATGGACTGATCTACTCCATGACAGCCAGATCTTACTATAAAATCGTAGAAAAAGCATAAAATCAAAGAAAAAGCACAGGTGTGTTTGCTGTGAAGTATTGAAGTTTTGATATGTCAATGCTACAATGAAAGAGCGTGTCAGGAAGCGAAAAAAGTTTCCAGGCACGCTCTTATTTACGTGTGCAACCGGGTTCATGACAGGAGAGGATCTTATGTGCCTGGCTAACATACATACAATGGAGGAAATCGATGAAAAGAGAAAGTTTCAGAAAAGGTATGAAGGATGGCGTGCCCATTGGACTGGGATATTTCGCGGTGTCGTTCACCTTTGGCATGATGGCCGTTGCCGGAGGCTTAAGTATCTGGCAGGCAGTCCTGATCTCACTGACTAACCTGACATCGGCCGGTCAGTTTGCGGGACTGGACATTATTTTTGCGGGAGGTTCCATGTGGGAGATGGCAATGACTCAGCTGATCATCAACTTAAGATACTGCCTGATGTCTTTTTCCCTGTCCCAGAAATTCCGGCGTGAGGAATCCGGCATCCTGAAGTATATCGCCGCCTTTGGTATCACCGATGAGATCTTCGGGATCAGTGCGGCCCAGGAGGGAAAAGTCAGCGTATTTTACAATTATGGAGCCATGTGTGTGGCGATCCCCGGATGGACTCTGGGAACTCTGGTAGGCGGTATTTCCGGAAGCCTTCTTCCGGATTTTATGCTCAGTGCCTTAAGTGTTGCCATTTACGGAATGTTCCTGGCCATCATCATCCCGCCGTCCAAAAAGAGCAGACCGGTTCTTGGAGTGGTTGTGGCATCCATGGCAGTCAGCACCATTTTTGCGGTGACACCGGTATTAAAACAGGTATCATCCGGATTTATGATCATTATCACAACACTTCTGGTAGCAGGCCTGGCAGCTTATTTCTGTCCGGTGGAAGAGAAGGAGGAAGCATCTCATGAGTCATAATGTATATCTCTATATCCTGGTGATGGCAGCAGTCACCTATCTCATCCGTATGCTGCCCCTCGCTCTTGCAAAAAACGAGATCAAAAGCCCGTTTATCAAGTCCTTTCTGTACTATGTGCCATACGCCTGTCTTGCAGCCATGACCTTCCCGGCCATCCTGAAAGCCACAGACAGCATCATCTCCGGCGCCGCGGGATTCTTCGTAGCCCTTATTGCGGCATATAAAGAGAAAAGTTTAATCACAGTAGCGCTACTGGCGTGTGCGGCGGTGTTTATTGTGGAGCGGGTTCTGGTATTTATCTGAAAAATAAAATAAATAAACATTGTGTTCGGAAATAATTATGTGTATAATAAAAAATATAGATACAATATCCTGCTTCAGGAAAACAATTACACAGATATGGGATAAGTATCCGGGACACAACAATTAAGACAGATGAACTATAACCGGGAAAATCTTTTCTGAGGAAATGGCAGTATTTCTTACAGAGGGGGTTTTCCCTTTTTTATCCTCTTCTAGCAAGAAGACTCCAACATCTAAGGTGGGAGATGAATTGCGTCTGTTACCTACTTGATAGAGTATCCTAATCATAGTAGAGTATATTTAGTCAAATAATAAAAATTAAAATACAATAAATTTAAATAATAACACACATTTAGCATTCTTACTATACTATCATCTTGTGCTTGTGGTCGAGTATCGTAG
>NZ_JAAIUN010000102.1:0-546 GCF_013317245.1 Blautia sp. MSK.20.85 | reverse complement strand
ATTCAAAGTTGATAAAGAAACAGGAAAAGCAGTACCACAGGGAGATGCCACACTGAAAGGTGCAGTTTATGGTCTGTATGCCCGTGAAGATATCGTGCATCCGGACGGAGCAACTGGAACTATTTATAAAGCAGGAGAACAGGTAGCATCTCTTACAACAGATGACAAAGGACAGTCTTCTGTAAAAGGTTTATATCTTGGCAAATATTATGTCAAAGAGATCACACCGCCGACCGGATACCTGGCAGATACAGAAGAGCATGATCTTGTGTGCAGTTATGAAGGAGATATGACAGCAGAAGTAAAAAGAGAGTGCACTTCCAGTGAGCAGGTCATCAAACAGCCATTTCAGATCATCAAAGCAGCCAACAATGGAAAGACCGATGCAGATCTGTTATCCGGAGCCGGATTTACAGTTTATCTGAAATCTTCCCTTACAAAGAAAGCAGATGGAAGCTATGATTTTGATTCTGCCAAACCAGTAGTGAGTAGAGAAAATGGAGCAACTGAGATTTTCACAGATGAAAAAGGGTATGCCTGCAGTAT
>NZ_JAAIUN010000011.1:0-104944 GCF_013317245.1 Blautia sp. MSK.20.85 | reverse complement strand
ATGTAAAGAAATTTTCGAGAATCGTATGTGTTTCACTGTTTAGTTATCAAGGTTTTTTCGTTCTGTCTCTCAGACAGCTCGTTTATTTTATCTCATCTCTTTTTGTTTGTCAAGTACTTTTTTCAAGTTTTTTCAAACATTTTTGAGTTAAGATTTTGTTGTCGTTTTGTTGACGACTTGGATACTTTATCATATCTTCTGTCTTTTGTCAACTGTAGATTTCATTTTTCTGAAATTCTTTTTAATTGTTTATTTTTTAAAAACAATTATTTGCGACAGCTCAGTTATAATAACACTGGGAGTTATGGTTGTCAACCATAAAATTCAATTTTTTTTGATTTTCCTGGAAGTTTATTTTTATAGGGCAATTTTTCCTATTATCCTTGTGGCCTTTATTAATAGAAATTTCCCCTTGCTGGGTGCGCTACGTCGGGTGCACTACGCCGGTCACATTTCCAATGAGGTAAGTGCGAGGGAAGGCGATCTCAAAGTTCCGAAGCCCGAACGCCCTCCCTCGCGCTCCCACCCCGTTGGGCACGGAAAGAGTGTTACATCTTCGATGTGTAACACGGTTGACTTTTTGTCTGTATGCTGCGGTATCCAGAGTGGGACGCTGTGCCGATCTGGGTTCCTGGGTTCTTCGGCATTTATAATGGTACACTGTGCCGATCTGCTTCCTGGGTTCTTCGGCATTTATAATGGTACACTGTGCTGATCTGCTTCTTGGGTTCTTCGATATTTATAATGGTACACTGTGCCAATCTGCTTCCTGGATTCTTCGATATTTATAGTGGTACACTGTGCCGATCTGCTTCCTGGATTCTTCGATATTTATAGTGAAACACTGTGCCGATCTGCTTCCTGGATTCTTCAGTATTTATAGTGAGACGCTACGCCGATACAGCTACACTCCCACAATCCCAGGACAGGACGCCCGCGTCCGCTTCCGTTCCCGCCCCGGCTTTTATCTTTTTTCCTGCCGGCTGGAAGTGTCAGCCAGAGGGAGAGGATATCGGTTCGGGCTGTTGCGGAGGAGGGGTGATACAACTTAGGTCCCGGGAGAGGGCGTTATTGCGGCAGGGTCAGCTGTTTGAGCCAGCGGCGAGTTCTGGCCCTGCCGCAATGGTTTTAGCCATCTCACGGAACCTTAGTTGTATCCCCCGACGGAGTCCTTGCCCGGGCCGATATCCTCTCCCTCTGGCGTCCGGCTTTCTCCCCGAATCGATGCCACATCCCTCTGGCGTACCAACTTTCCATTCCCCTCACGGAACCCTTGCCCACACCGACATTCTCTCCCTCCATAAATCCAAACAAAAAAGCCTGGAACCCCAGGATTCACATTCATCCCAGAGCGCCAGGCCCATATCAGTCAAGCTGGAAATGAGACTCGAACTCACGACCCCTTCATTACGAGTGAAGTGCTCTACCGACTGAGCTATTCCAGCTTGTGTTAAACACAAATGATATTATACCTTATTTTTCAGAAAATGCAAGCAATTTTTTATTTTTTATCCGCACCCCCATACCCAATCACAAAATCATCCGTCTTACAGATCACCTTCGAATCATTATCCTTCTGGAAAACCCGAAAAGAAACCGAAAGCTCATTGATACCAGCATTTTTTCCCAGGAAATACATCTTTACAATCTCACTCTTCCCTGCCGGAATCCCCTCACACGAAATATTCGCCGTCTTACACTCCTTACCATTAACCTTAACATTTCTACATCTGACATCAATATCCTGTTCCGTATCATTCACTACACAAAACCTTGGAGTAAGCCCCATGACACTATTCTTCACAATACCCTTTTCGATAATCTTAACACCCTTGTCATCGTAAAGAACAATCCCACCACCGCCAATCTCCTGCTCATACGATCCACTGATATCAGTCTTTATGGAAATATTATCCACTACAGCAATATCATCATACGTCTTATCCTCATAAAAACGCAAGCCACATTCCACATCCGCCACACGGTCAATTCCATATCCATCACATTCCTGTTTCGAAACCACCAGTAATCCATCAGTTTCCCCACCTGGTTCTGCCTTGTCAAAAAACAAACTGTTTGCTTCTACTTTACAGCCATTAATATAACAATTTTCGGCTATCAAACCCATTTTTTTCATCCGTATTATTTTCAATATGAAGCGGTATGACAATATTCTGCTCTGCATCCAGAGAAGCTTCCGAAACCGAAACCTTTATATTATTTTCGTCATAGATCACCTGTTCCAGAACTGTAGACTTCTCTGCCCAGACCGTTACCGTAGCAAACATAGTAAAGAATACCGCCGCAAAAATCCCGGCTGCCAATTTCTTTTTCATACAACATCCCTCACTATTTTCTGCTGATCTTTACTTTCTTCCCCACCCTCTTTACGGATGAAACTTTTTTCTCAGGAGTACAGCTAAAAACAGTCACTCCATAAGCCGGGAGCTTCATTTTCAGAGAATTTTCCCTGTTATCACACTCCGCATGCACCGCATTTTTGGCCCTGGTATTCACAACACCCAGACCACCATATTTTCCATTATCACTGTTAAAAATCTCTTTATACTTTCCAGCAAAAGGCACACCGACCTGATAGCTGTCATAAGACACCGGTGAAAAATTACATACTATAAGAAGCGTCTCTTCCATTTTTTCCGTTTTTCTCAGAAAAGCAACAATATTTTCGTCATAGTTGGTAAACTGGATCCATTCAAAACCATCCGAATTACCATCCATCGCATACAGCGCCGGACAACTTCTGTACATCGCATTCAGATCATGAATATATGCTTTCATTTCTTCTATGCACTCTTTATCCGGTGCTGTCATCTTCACTCCCGGATGAAGCATCAGATAAGCGTAGGCCGCACGTACCTGAGCCAGTTTCTGTTTCGGAGATCCCGGAAGTTTTTCAAGAAATTCCTTCAGAGTTCCTACATCCCTTCGTCCCAGGGTCAGTACATAATGTTCACTGTACGCATACATCATGGAAAGCGTCAGCTGATCATAATAATCCTTTCTTTCCAGCGGTTCTACTTCTATATAGGAGAGAAGATCTTTCGTCCATCCGCCACTCCACTTATAATCAAATCCCAGATGATCATTCTCCACGCTGTCTGTAAGCTGAGGCCAAAGTCCATCCTCCTGTGCGATCAAAAGAACTCCCGGATTGCGTTTCTTAACAATAGAATTCAGATGTTTCAGAAACTCCACAGCCTGGAGATTTTCATTAGAGCCATAAAGATTTGGTCTCCACTGTCCTGCCTCTCTTCCAAAATCCAGATACAGCATGGCATCTACATCATCCAGGCGAAATCCATCTACATGGAACTCATCCAGCCAGAAAAATGCATTCGAGAGAAGAAAATCCTTAACCATAGGGCTTCCATAATTATAAAGCATCGTCCCCCACATCGGATGGACCGCCATAGCCGGATCCTGAACTTCATAAAGAGGTGTTCCATCAAATTTCTCCAGTCCTGCATCAAATCGTGGAAACTGTGCAGGTGTCCAGTCCAGGATCACACCAATTCCTTCCTGGTGAAGTTCTTCCACCAGAGCACGGAAATCTGCCGGTGTTCCAAAACGATTCGTCAGCGCAAAATAAGATGAAGTGGAATATCCCCCTGAATTCTGATCCAGATACTCCATAACCGGATGAAATTCCACATGTGTATACCCTGTTTCTTTTAAAAATGCTGCCAGTTCACCATGTTTTTTCCACTCTGTTATATCTGTTTCATAAACAGACACCGGAACTTCACGGCTTACAAACTTTTCACGTTCTTTCATCCACTCTTCATCCTGCCAGGAAAACTCTCCCAGCTCTGCCACAACCGAGATCACAGACGGAGCCTCCTGCACCCCGTTTCCGTAAGGATCTGACTTGCGCTGTACAGCCCCGCCTTTTATCTTGATTTCATATTGATAAGAAGCGCCTGCCTTTACGCCCGGAACAAAAAGTTCAAAAATACCGGACATCGGCATACGATGCATCGGAAGCCGTCTTCCATCCCATCTGTCAAAATCACCAACTATGCTTACACGGATCGCATTGGGTGCCCATACCGCAAAATAAGTTCCACGCACACCTCCACAGACAACCGGATGTGCACCAAGTTTCTTATAGGCTTTATAATAAACGCCTGCACAAAATGCTCTTTCCTCTTCTTCTGTAATCTGGCAGGGATATTCATAAGCATCAAAAAAAGCCTCTTTCATGCTGCCCCGTGTAACCTGAAAACGATACTCCGGAATTCTTTTCAGAGGAAGCATTACCGCATAATAGCCAGCCTCATCTTCCAGTGTCATTGGATAAGACTTTTTTCCAACTATTACTTCCGCAGCTTCCGTCCCCGGAAAAAATCCCTGAATAAGCACTCCGTCATCTGTCACTCTCGGCTGCATCACGTCCCTCGGCGCAGCTTCCTCACCATAAACGATCGCCTCGATCCGGGGCCAGTCCATATATTCATACGCTTTATCAGCCATAATCGTCTCCTCCGTTATATCTGTTGTTTTATAGACTCAGTTTACCACTTTTTTACTGAAAAATAAAGAAAACTCTTCTTAATCTTCGCAAAAAAGCACTCAAGTAACCGGTAACAGAACAGAAAATAAATCAATTTGGTTCTTCCCAAAATACCTTCCAGAGCTTATAATATAAGGCAGAAAAACAGGCGGGTATTCTTATTCCGCTATAAAAAACAACTTACCAGGAGGAATTATCAATGGAAAACAAACTGTATGATGTAACCGCTCTCGGCGAACTTCTGATCGACTTTACTGAAAACGGCAACAGTTCCCAGGGAAATCCTACTTTTGAAGCAAACCCGGGCGGCGCTCCCTGCAATGTACTCGCCATGCTGAACCGCCTTGGCAAAAAAACAGCATTTATCGGAAAAGTTGGAAACGATATGTTCGGCAAACAGCTGAAAGCAGCTGTTGAAGAATGCGGTATCGATACCAGAAACCTTGTTATGGACGATGAAATCCATACCACTCTTGCTTTTGTACATACATATCCAGATGGAGACCGTGATTTCTCCTTCTACCGCAATCCAGGCGCAGATATGATGCTCACCAAAGACGAAGTAGATGCCGAACTGATCCGCAACTCCAGAATTTTTCATTTCGGTACTCTTTCATCCACACACGAAGGCGTCCGCGAAGCAACCCGCTACGCTCTTGATGTGGCAAAAGAAGCCAACTGTATCATCACTTTCGATCCAAACCTTCGCCCACCTCTCTGGAAAGACCTTAATGACGCCCGCAAAGAGATCGAATACGGCATGGAACGCTGCGATGTGCTGAAGATCTCCGACAACGAAGTGGAATTCCTTTTTGATACTACAGACTACGATAAAGGCGCAACTCTCATCGAAGAAAAATACCACATCCCCCTTGTCCTGATCACCCTTGGAAAAGACGGAAGCCGTGCATACTACCATGGCCGAAAAGTAGAAGCCGCACCATTCCTTCAGGAACACACCATCGAAACCACCGGCGCCGGCGACACCTTCTGCGCCAGCACCCTGAACTACGTCCTTGACCACGGCCTCGAAAACCTCACCGATGAAAACCTGAAAGAACTCCTCACCTTCGCAAACGCAGCCGCTTCCCTCATCACCACCAAAAAAGGCGCCCTCCGCGTAATGCCAACCAAAAAAGAAGTAGAAACCTTCATCAAATCCCGCAATTAAAAAAAGGCGGCCTGCACTTGCAGGCCACTTTTTTTATGTACATCCACAACTCAAGAAAATAAAAATCAGACCTGCACTCAGGCAATACCCAACAGCGCCCCAAAGAACAGGCCTATTTTTTAACGCACATCCACACCCCAGGGAACAGGGCGCAAGCGCCCGCCTTCCCGTCCACTCTCCAACGCCGTACCCGTGCCCGGAAAGGGAGGGGTGCAGGGGAGGGAAAAGCGGGCGAAACTCCGAGCGCCTTTCCCTCCCCTGCGGTTTTCTACACTGTTGTCAACAGTGCCTCAAATTTTCCTTCCATTTCATACTCGCCGGCATTAGCCGTAATAAACACGCTATCTCCCTTCTGCACCTCAACGCACTCCTCTCCGGACTGTACCTTCCCGGTACCGTCTAAGACGAGTAAACTTGCAAAAGAAGTCTTATCAATCTCCCCAAAGATCTTCTTCATCCTCTGTCCATCCAGAACCACCTTATCAACCGTAAAATAATCACAGTCCACAATATGCGGCTCAAAAGACTTCTTCCGAAGGATCGGCACCCTCTTCGTCACCTGAAGTGCCTTCTCAATATGAAGATCCCTCTCCTTACCATTAGCGTCCTTACGGCCATAATCATAAACCCTGTAAGTCACATTGGAATTTTCCTGGATCTCCGCGATCAGATTTCCTTTACCAATTGCATGAATGGTACCCGGCTCGATAAAAAGCACATCCCCTTTATGAACTTCAACCTTGTTCAGAACTTCCAGAAGGGTCTTATTCTTAATTCTCTCCTCAAACTCCTCCTTGGAAACTTCACGGGAAAATCCATAATACAGGCTGGCACCTTCCTCGCAGTCCACGATATACCACATCTCCGTCTTGCCATACTGACCTTCATTCTTCATGGCATACTCATCATCCGGATGTACCTGGATAGACAGATCATCCTTCGCATCAATAAATTTGATCAGCAGCGGAAACTGGCTGTAATGGCGGCTGTGAGTACCGGTAACCTTCTTTCCCTCCATGAGGATATACTCGCTGAGTGTTTCTCCGGCATATTCTCCGTTTGCCACATAGCTGGGTCCGTCCGGGTGGCAGGAAAGCTCCCAGGTCTCTGCAAGCTTGTCGCCGTCATATTCTTTTCCAAATTCTGTCATCAGTCTTGTGCCGCCCCACAGATAATCCTTGCAGCTGGGTTTTAATTTCAAAATTGCCATAATCTGTCTTCCTTTCTTTCATCTATACCGGATAAAGCGGACTGTCACGCCCGCTTTATCTTGTTCGATGTCTCTGTGACATCCCTTCATTATTATCGGATTCCCAGCTCTGTATCTTCCTCACGTACAAGGCTGTGATCCTTAATATAGTCAACAATCTCATCCAGTGTTGTAAATGCAACACCAACATAGCTGTCTGCTGCTCCATAGTAAAGAGCGATCTTTCCTGTCTCAGAATCATGGATGGTCGCACATGGGAAGCATACATTCGGCACAAAACCTCTCTCCTCATACCAGGTTTCCGGTGTAAGAAGGAAGTTCTCACAGCGATATTTCACTCTGGAAGGCTCATCGATATCCAGGATCGCACCACCGATGGAATATACATAACCGTTGCAGGTTCCTGTAACACCATGGTAAAACAGAAGCCATCCTTCACTGGTTTCGATCGGAGCAGCACCGCCGCCGATCTTTACGGACTCCCACCACTCAGATGTTTTTCCCATTACGTGACGGTGTTTTCCCCAGAAAGTCATATCCGGGCTCTCACTTAAGAAAATATCACCAAACGGTGTATGGCCGCTGTCAGATGGTCTGGAAAGCATCACATAATTGCCGTTAATTTTTCTCGGGAAAAGAACTGCATTTCTGTTAAATGGAATGAACGGATTTTCAATTCTTGTAAAAGTCTTGAAATCTGTTGTTTTTGCAACACCGATAGATGCACCGTAAAAATCCTGGCACCAGATCACATAATAGGTATCTTTTACTTTTACGAGACGTGGATCGTATGCATATTTCGGCATAAAAGACTCGCCTTTTTCGTTGACAAAATTGATCTTTTCTTTATCAAATGTCCAGTGAAGTCCGTCCTCACTTCTTCCAAGATAAATGAACGGAATGCCGTTCACCTGCTCACCACGGAACACGCCGATAAATTTTCCTTCATAAGGAATAACCGCACTGTTGAAGATTCTGGCAACTCCCTCTACCGGATTACGTCCGATCACCGGGTTTTCCGTATATCTCCACAGTGGTGCTCCTTCATGATTTTCCGGTTTGTCCTGCCACGGCACGTTTGGAACTGCCGGGCTGATCATTTTATATTTGCTCATATTATTTTTCTCCTTCTGCTTTTAAGATCTCAAGATTTTTTGCAATCAGCTCACAGCGCTGTTTTACGCAGTCCGGAGAACGCTTGGGATCTTCCGGTGTGTTGAAAAGATAATCTTCCATTTTATCGATAGTGGTGGTTGCCACATGCATTCTGGTATCACAGGAAGCGTAGTAGATATAAATGGTTCCGTCCTCGTCAGCAATGGCTCCGTTTGTGAACACTACATTGGAGACATCTCCCACTCTTTCCTCGCCGAAGGGAACAAGGAAAACTCCGGATGCAGGCAGACATTTCTCTGCTGCGGAGACTGGAGAGTTTTTAAATTATCAAGACGCTCCCAGGTTTTGAGATCTTTGGTACGGACGATTCCCGCCTCTGCAACTGCTGCGGAAAGGTCACTGTTGTCCGGATCTTTACTCTCAGAGCAGAACACTCCGTAGATACAGCCGTCTTCATGCTGGGTAAGACGCATATCATATACATTGGTCTCCTCCGGGCAGGTATCCGGCAGAACTACCGGGTAATCCCAGAAATGGAAACCATCGATTCCGTTGTCACTCTCTGCCACTGCAAAGAAAGATTTACGGTCGTTTCCCTCCACACGGACTACGAGATAATATTTTCCATTAAGCTTGATGGCTCCGGAATTCATCACTGCGTTGATGCCGAGACGTTCCTGGAAATTCGGATTTGTTTTTTCATCCAGATCGTATCTCCAGTGTACCGGTGCAAACTCTCTGGTAAGTACCGGATATTCGTAGCGGTCATAGATTCCGTTGTACCACTGTGTTTTCTGGTTTTTTCTGGCAACCAGTCTGTCCACTTTTTCTTTTTCGATATAATACTGTTTATGCAATGTCTTTCATCCTCCTGATCACTTCTATACACATACGTCCGTTATGATACGGGCATTTCCACGGCTCCACGATAGGTTTCTCCACCGGAGTATGGTCCTCATGGATACACCAGTACCACTCGGAACCGTTTCTCTTGTCGATCATGTAATTTTTGATATAATCCCAGACATCCTCTGCCGCCTGGAGATATTTTTTCTCTGCAGGATCTTTCTGGTATCCGTTCAGAAAACCAACTACGGATTCCGCCTGTACCCACCATACTCTGGTGGTATCATTGACACCGTTTTCACACTCGTTCATAAGAGAATGGTCGCGGTATGCTGTTTTGTATACATTTGCAAGGATTTCTTTTGTGATGGGCGCAACCTTTGCGGTGTACGCCGGATCATCCAGCACTTCAAGTCCACGGTCAATCAGCCAGGAAGTTTCAATATCATGTCCATAGGAGTAAAGATCAATAAGAGTGTTCCACTCTCTGTCAAAAAATACTTCCTGTCTTTTCTGTGCCGGGTTATATACCTTGTCTGCAAAAATATCCAGCATAAAACGCAGGCGGTCTCCGGTGAATTTATCTTTTGTTACACGGTAAAACTCTGTGTACGCCTCAAACACATGAAGCAGGGTATTCATGGTTTTCTCTGCGATCACACCGTTCTCGGAAAGCTTGTCGTTCTCTTCCGGCTGGAAATTCCGGTTGAAGGCTTCCAGATATCCGAATTCATCGGTGCATTTTTCCTCGATGATCTTCTGAAGACCTTTGGCGATCTCTAATGCTTCCTCGTTTCCGGTGGTATCATAATAGGAAGAAAGGGCATAGATGGCAAATGCCTGATTGTAGGTATGCTTTGTGGTATCCAGAGGTTTTCCGTCATATGTCACAGACCAGAACACACCTCCACATTCCTGATCCAGACATTTTTCCTTCAGGAACTGATAGGCATGATCTGCATATTCCCTTTCTTTTTCAAAGCCCTCAATACGGCTGACACTGGAAAAGAACCAGAGGATCCTGCTGTTTAAGATGCAGCCTTTTTCAAATTTTTTATCCAGCTTTAAATCGTAATCCATGTAGCCGTAATATCCGCCGAATTCTTCATCCTTCAGGCCTTCCCAGAAAGGAATGATCCCGTTTTTCAGATGTTCTCTGATCTCATTTAACATAATTGTCTGCTCCTTTTTAACCCTTGACCGCACCGGCAGCAACACCGCTGTAGATCTGATTCTGGAAAATGATGAACACGATCAGTGCAGGAAGAAGAGAGATGATAACACCTGCACAGATCAGGTTATACTGGCTTCCCAGAGGTCCGGTAAATGTGTAAAGTGAAGTTGCAACGGTACAAAGTCTTGTTTTGTCCTGAATATACGCCGGATTTTCTCATTCCCAATAATTATCACTACGAAAAAGAGCTGTTTTCCCCTCTCTCACCGGAAAGCTTTTTGTATCTTCTGGGTGGTGGAAGTATCCATACCGACTCTCCCCTGGCATTTCGTTTTTCTTCCATGGATTGCCATCTGCTCCTTCTTACCACCATGGGCAGCGGAAGGATCACAACTCCGGGAGGAAGTGAAGGAAGAGGCAAAAAAAATACTGCTTACCACGGATTTTTCCATCCATGAAGTAAGCAGTATGATCGGTTACGAAAATACGAACCACTTTATTAATCTGTTTAAAAAATATGTCGGCTCCACACCTGGGAAATTCAGACAAAAGGCACTGGAGGACCGATTCTCCTCACACTTTCCCGTTCAATGAATCTGCCCGGGATCACAAAGGTTCCGGTGCTGTACCTGGCATTCAGTAATTTATGCAGGATAATATGCACCACCCGCTTGGCCATCTCCTTGGTGTCTATCTCATAGGTAGTAAGTCCGATACCGGCAAACTGGTCTGCCAGATAATTATCAAAACCAACAATGGAGATATCTCCTGTCACATCGTACCCTTCCCGTACAAGCTTCTGGTACATCATGCTTGCCGCCAGGTCACTGTTACAGAAAAAGGCGGTTGGCATATCTTCCGGAAGGATAAATTCTTTCTCATTATCCATCACGCCATCACTGTCACGGTCATCGATCACCCAGTCTTCCCTCCAGGGAACGCCATGTTCCATCAGGGATTTCAAGTATCCGAAATACCGGTCATCAATACTGGTGGTCATCAGTCTTTTTCCCACAAAACCAATTTTGGAATGGCCCATGGAAAACAGATAGTTGGTCATCTCGTAACCACCCATCAGGTTGTTGGACACCACACAGTCACTGGATTTTCCTCTTCCCGTAGTATCCAGGCTGATCAGGGGAACCCCTGCATCTTCTGCCAGAAATTCCGCATATCCTCTCTCAAACTCTCCCATTATGATCAGGCCGTCTGCCTTTTTCTCAAGGAGCACCTTAGGAAGTTCTCTCCGTTTCTCCACTTCGCTGCTGATCACTTCCAGCATGGCAAAACAGGTTCTGGAGACCGCCTGCCTGGCGATCTCCTGATAAAGTTTCCAATAGAAGGACTGATTCTCGGACACATAACGATCCGCAACAATGATGCCCAGTGTGAAGCTTTTGCCTTCATTTGTATTTTTTCGGGACTCACTTTTCTGATATCCCATCTCATCTGCCAGCTGGATGATCTTTGCCCGTAGTTCCTCACTGACGCCCTTCTGACCGGAAAGAGCCTTGGACACGGTCACGGTACTGACATTCAGTTTCTTTCCTATATCTGCAAGTCTGACTGCTTTAGCCATTTTTTAACCTCTTTTTTACTATATATTCTGTTTTAACGCTATCATAGATGTCCCGCAAAATCAAGAGGTTTTGACAATTGTCAAGCGGATATTCGCAATCCGCTTCGCTACTTGCTCATAACCAAATAACTGCTCCGCAGTTTATTTGGTTAAACTATAAGCTTTTTTACTCTGTCATCGCCTTTTTCAAAGCCTCAAGTTTCTCCTCGGCATCTTTAAAGTTTTCGCCTTTTACACCGAAATAGTATTTGATCTTTGGCTCAGTTCCGGAAGGACGAACACAGCACCATGCATTGTTTTCCAGCTCATAATAGAGAACATTGGATGTGGGAAGTCCTGTGGATGTGGTTTCTCCTGTGATCATATCCCTGCGGCAGTCACTCTTGTAATCGCGGCATGCAAGGACTTTGAACCCGCCAAGCTCTTTCGGCGGATTCTCACGGAAGGCATTCATCATGGCTGTGATCTTCTGGGAACCGTCGATTCCTTTCAAGGTTACTGTTGCAAGGTCTTCTTTGTAGTAGCCATATTTCTCATACAGTTCCACCATGGCATCCCAAAGCGTTTTTCCCTGGAGTTTGTAATAAGCCGCAACCTCACACAGCATCATCACTGCAACCGGCGCATCCTTGTCTCTTGCATAGGTTCCCGCCAGACAGCCGTAGCTCTCCTCAAGTCCGAATACGTAGTGATGGCTTCCTGTCTCATCAAACAGGCGGATCTGCTCCCCGATATACTTAAAGCCTGTCAGCACTTCGATCAGAGCTGTGTTGTATTCTTTTGCAACAGCTTTTGCCATATCTGTAGTAACAATGGTCTCAACAAGCGCAGGATTTTCCGGCATGGTGCCTGTTTTGGTACGCTCCCGCAAAATATACTCGGCGATGAGCATGCCGGACATATTTCCGGTAAAGCTTACATATTCACCGGTTTTCGTATCTTTTGCATGGACACCAAGACGGTCTGCATCCGGATCTGTGGCAAGAATAATATCTGCATCTACTTTTTTTGCCAGCTCAAGGGCAAGTGTCCAGGCATTTTTGTCCTCCGGGTTCGGATATGGAACTGTCGGGAAGTTTCCGTCCGGAACTTTCTGCTCTTCCACAACATAAACCTGTGTGAAACCAAGCTCACGGAGAACTCTTCGGACAGGAATATTTCCGGTTCCGTGAAGTGGTGTGTAAACGATCTTCATATCCTTGGCAGCCTCCGGGATGATCTCCGGGTGGATGCTCTGTTTTTTCAGCTGCGCGGTATATTTGTCATCAAAATCGGTTCCGATGATGCTGAACAGATTCTCTGCTCTGGCTTCATCCTCTTCCATTGTTTTTACCATGGAAAAATCCGTTACTTTTGCCACTTCTGCAAGAATGTTTTTATCATGAGGCGGTGTGATCTGGGCACCGTCTTCCCAGTATACTTTGTATCCGTTGTATTCTCTCGGGTTATGGCTGGCTGTGATCACAATACCGGCAATACAGCCAAGTTCCCGTACTGCAAAGGAAAGCTCCGGTGTTGGACGAAGTGACTCAAAAAGATAGGTATGGATGCCGTTTGCATTCAGGCAGAGAGCTGCCTCTCTGGCAAACTCCGGTGACATGATACGGGAATCATGGGCAATGGCAACGCCTTTGTCCTGACCGTTCATGGCAATGATATAATTGGCAAGTCCCTGTGTGGCCTGACGCACAGTATAGATATTCATACGGTTGGTTCCTGCTCCGATCATTCCGCGGAGTCCGCCGGTTCCAAACTCCAGCTGACGGTAAAAACGGTCCTCGATCTCTTTTTCGTTCCCCTCAAGGTTTTTCAGTTCCTCCTGGGTCTGTGCGTCGAAATACGGGTCTGTACACCACTTTTTGTAGGTTTCCTGATAACTCATCTTTTTACATCCTCCCTGATTTTTATTATTTTTTACAATACTTAACTGGAAATTTCCCGCACACAGCCTTCCTATGAAGCAGCCCATGTGACTTTACTTTCCCGTCAAATATCCAATATCAAAACCTTATATCCCGTCAGTTTTTTCTGGTTACGCTTCTGCCAGCCGGTCAAAGATCTTCACCAGAAACAGCGAATTCACAAATGCCTGCACACCGCCGCCCACAAATACCCAGATCCAGAAGATCGCGGAAAAGGTCTGCGGAGAGATCAGAAACCAGAGCACAGGAAAAAGATTCACAACTGTGATCACAAGAGTCTGTCCGATGTGGCTGGCTGCCAGTCTGGCACCGTTCTCAAATGTCTTTTTTACCGTATTCTCAAACTTTGCAAGAAGCGGAAATACATAGGAAAAGACTGCTGCGCAGATAATCCCGAGAACAATACAGAAGCCGTACATAAAAGAAGCTCCCTGTGCCCTTCCTGCTGCTCCCAGGATATGAAAATCCGCGACCAGCACCACAACCACCACCAGAACGATCACAGTTACCGGTAATGACTGAAGAAAATTCTGTTTAAAAGAATGGAAAAATTCTCTTGTCACAGTGGTTTCTTCATCTTTTACAAGCTTCAGCATCACATAGTACAGAGCAATGGTAGATGCGCCGATGGTGATCACCGGGATACAGCACAAAAGCCACAGGATGCTCAGCCAGAAAATGTTGAAGATCTTTGTCATGATCTGTGTGTAAGCACTGTCGCCGCGAAAATTATCTTTAAAAGCCATTATCTTTTCCTCCCCAAAAAGAAATATTTAACCAAATAATTACTTCACCGTTATTCGATGTAGATCTGCGTAACGAATATGGATTGCAAATATCCGACCGGCCACTCATTCCTCCATCAGATACTCCAGAAACTTCAGTGCGTTCTCCGGATTTTTTGTTCCAACCGCTACTGCAAATACCGGATCTTTGATATATTCCGACATCTCCGTGAACCGATTGTCCCCGGAAAGACTGATCCCGTAAGGTTTCACCTCTCCCTGACCGGTTTCATGATCCTCAAAGGAAACCTCGTCATCCTCTTTATAACCGGCTGCATACTGATAAGATTCCCCGTATTTTTTCTCCAGGTCTTCTTCTGTTACCTCATCCAGGCTTTCAAAATAGCCATAACCTGCATATTCCTCAAACAGCTCCCGATCCAGGATCACCACATCGATCTGCACGGTTTTCCGTTTTCCATCTGCTCCCAGAAGATTACTCATATCCGCTGTAACCTGTGCAAGTTTCTTCTCATCCAGAAATTCATCGATCACTGCCGCATAGAGAAGATTCTCCGTTCTCGGCCTTGCCACATGCCATATCAGGGATACTGCCACAGCAATAAGAAGGATCACTCCCACTGCCGTAAGGAGATAATAGTCTTTCAGATATTGTATTTTCTGCTGCCGGTCCATTTCCGGCCATTTTCTTACTTCGGATTTCCGCATAGGTTCTCCTCGTCACAATTCCTGACATTCTTCACATTTAAGTAAGTAGAATGTTTATTTGTTTTTTATTTGGCTAAATTTTAATATCTTTTTAGCTAAATCTCAATCTGATCAGCCCGTTAATTTTGCAATGTACTTAACTTTGTCTAATACGCACAAAAAAAGAGGCACTGTTTTTGTTACTTTTACAGTGCCTCTCTGAGTCGTTATACTACTGGCCTAAATGCCGTTGTTTTATTTTGCAGTAAAATGATACAGTCTACTCTTGAAATCGCCCCAGAAATCTTTCATCAGGAATCCACCCTTCATCAGCATCTCTCCTGTGTAAGTTTCCTCTGTTCCTTCCAGTCTGTATGTTACCTTCGGATCAAAGCCTCTCAGAAATACTTTTCTGGAATGGCTGTTTGGTACGCCAAGTACCTGTACATAAGTTACCAGCACTTCTTTTTTGTCCTGTGAGGAAAGTGCCCAGCAGTCATATTTATGGTTTTCCCGGTAGGATGCGATCCGGTAATACTCTCCCTGCTGGATCAGGTGTCTGTATTTATTGTAGGTTGCCGTCTGCTCCGGAATCAGCGCTCTGTCCTCCTCCGGGATCTTTGTGATATCCAGCTCATAGCCGAAGGTTCCTGCAAGAGCCACATGGCCCCTTGTCTCAAATGGTGTCACACGTCCCACAGAGTGGTTCGGGCAGTCGCTGACATGGGCACCGATCACAGAAAGGGGATATATCAGTGCGCTTCCTTCCTGGATCATCAGACGCTCCACTGCATCCGTATTGTCGGAACACCAGATCTGCGGGCTGTAATAAAGCATTCCCGGATCAAAACGTGCGCCGCCGCCGGAGCAGTTCTCAAGAAGAAGATCCGGAAACTCCGTAACCAGTCTCTCCTGAAGCTCATAAACACCAAGCACATATCTGTGGAAAAGCTCCTGCTGTCTTTCTTTGGGAAGATAGCTGCTGCCAAGGTCAGAAAGCTGACGGTTCATATCCCATTTCACATAGGCAATGTTTGCACTTCGAAGAACAGATGCCACACATTCGTAGGCATAATCTCTTACTTCCGGTCTGGAAAAATCCAGAACATACTGGTTTCTGCTCTGGGTTGCCTCACGGCCCTGGATCTGGATCGCCCAGTCCGGATGTGCACGGTAAAGGTCAGAATCCGGTGAGATCATCTCCGGCTCAAACCAGATTCCAAACTGAAGGCCGATCTTGTTTACTTCATCTACCAGATGTTTCAGGCCGCCTGTGATCTTCTCTTCGTTGACTTTCCAGTCACCAAGAGAACAGTTGTCGGAATTACGTTTTCCGAACCATCCATCATCCATGACCAGCATCTCAATGCCACATTTTTTTGCCTCTCTGGCAATGTCAAGAAGCTTGTCCGTATTAAAATCAAAATATGTAGCCTCCCAGTTGTTGATCAGGATCGGACGTTTCTCATATTTAAATTTGCTGCGGATGAGATGGTTCCGGTAAAAGTCATGATAACTTCTTGTCATCGCTCCAAGACCGTTTCCGGAGTAAACTATAACCACCTCCGGTGCCTGGAATTCCTCTCCCGGTGTAAGGAGCCAGGAAAATTCCTCCGGATTGATTCCCATAGTCATACGGAGGTTATCAAACTGGCACAGCTCTGTCTCCGCCATAAAGTTTCCGGAATACACGAAATGCATGGCGTAAACTTTACCGTTTTCCTGCTCGGTTCCGTTTGTCACAAGGGCAATAAACGGATGTTCCTGGTGGCTGGACTCTCCTCTTGCGGAAGAGATCACCTGTTTTCCGTAATGGAGCTCTCCGGTCTGGATGTGACGCTCTCTTGCCCAGGTTCCGTGAAGAGACAGCATGGAAAAATTCTCATTGTCCATATCCAGGCAGGCACTTAAGATCTTCTCGATGCGGAGATCTTCTTTTCCCTGATTCTGTACACGGACGCTTCGCGTAATTACATTTTCTTTCTCAAAGGCAGTATAGGAAAGGACCACCTCGAGATCCAGATCTGCATCTTTCAGGGTAATCTCCAGTGTTTCTGCCTCATCCTCTGTGGCAAAAGATGCCGGAAGCCCTTTCAGTCCTTTTTTGCCTTTATAGATCTCATGTCCTGTGTAATGCAGTTCACATCCCATATTTCCGGCTGCATTTCGGATATTCAGGCAGCTTTCCCGGTAATCTCCGATTCCTCCGGTTGGATACTCCATGGGAAAGAAATCAAGGAATGCGGATTTCTCTCTTTTGTTTACCGATGGTGTATACGGCGGCTCTTCCATTCGAAGAAGATAATTGTCTGCCTCCATAAAAAGTCTGTCCCCGTAATAAATATGTCCCAGAAAACCTTCCGGGCTTACCCCCATCACATAGGTGCTTTTTTCCGTATCAAGACGGAAGATCTTTTTCTCTTCATTAAACGTAACTGACATGTGCCTTCTCCTTTTTTATATTATTAAGCGGATCTTTACGATCTGACTTTATGACTTCCCCAAAACCTGTCAACGCTTCTGCGCTTTATTTTATAAAGCTAATTTTAGCTGTATTATAGTTAATTTTAGTCTTTAAGTCAACGTCTGTTTCTGCTTTTCCCTGATTCTTTTTTGCCCCACTATGTCTCTACTCTTTCACAGACACCGCCGGCATTTCCAGATACCGGTTCAGATCTTCCGTGAGAATACGGATCTTGTCTCTGGTGTCTTGCTCTTTGTAAGTCAGCCGGCTGGCGATCCTGGTAATATAATCCTCCTCTTCAATGATCTCACAGGTCTCCGGGAAATTAATATCATAGTACTGGGCAAGATAAGATACCCAGTAGTCCACCGGCACCTGTCTGTCTGCAGATAATACTGACTCCCTTCTGAGACAGGATTCCCACACTGCCGGCGAGATCAGGCCTTCTCCGGCTGTTTCCTCGGAAACTCCCAGCATGGCTTCAATGGATGCCACCAGTTTCACCCGGCAGTTATCCAGTTTATCTGCATCCCGGATCAGTTTTGCATGAAACAACGTTCTGGCATCATGGATTCCTTCCAGTTTAAAATCACTGTGCTTACGGATCGCCGCATTGATCAGATCATCAAACAGATCCTCACGGACAAAACGCCGGATCATCTTTTCCTCCCCGAAGAGAAGTTCCGCCCCGAATACTGCATGATCCATGGTTCCCGGCTCAAAACTGTGAAATCTTCGGATCTGTTCAAAACGTCCGATATCGTGAAGCAGCCCGATCAGCTCTGCAAGTTCCACATCTTCCCTGGAACACTCCATCCTCCTGGCGATCTCCCCTGCGTATTTCACCACACCGTAAGTATGCTCGATCTTCAGATAGATCTGCTCATCCTGCCGGTCGTATTCATCCAGATAATTTTCAAATTCCTGCTTTGCGTGTTCAATATCGATCATCCCGCCACGCACCTCCTGACTTTTCTTCTGTTCCTCTGATATCCCCTGCAAAGAATCCCCCGTTTATAAAAATGGTATCAAAAAAAGCGCTATCCTTCAATAACGCTTTTTAAAATATTTAAACTTTTTATTTTAATTTATTCATATTTCACGATTTCTTTCCGCAGCCGCTTCATGATGCGTTTTTCCAGGCGTGAAATATAAGACTGTGAAATTCCCAGGAGATCTGCCACCTCCTTCTGTGTTTTCTCCATTCCTTCCCGGTTTCCGATTCCAAAACGCAGACGGATGATCATCTGCTCCCGCTTCGTCAGTTTACTGATGGCTTTTCCCAGAAGCGCGATCTCCACCTCATCTTCCAGACGTCTGGAGATCACATCATCGTCCGTTCCCAGGATATCAGAAAGCAGTAACTCATTTCCATCCCAGTCCACATTCAACGGCTCGTCGATGGAAACTTCCATCTTGGTCTTGCTGTTTCTCCGGAGGTACATCAAAATCTCATTTTCAATACATCTGGATGCATAGGTAGCAAGTTTGATATTTTTTACCGGATTAAATGTATTGATAGCCTTTATAAGTCCTATGGTTCCGATAGAGATCAGATCTTCCACACTAACTCCTGTGTTGTCAAATTTTTTTGCAATATAAACCACAAGCCGGAGATTATGCTCGATCAGAACGGCCTTTGCCTCTTTTTCCTTTTCTGTCCCAAGCATTGCTATCACTTCAGCTTCACGCTCCGCCGGCAGCGGTGCCGGAAGGATATCATTTCCCCCAATATAAAAAACATCTCCCGGTCGATTGATCATAAACCTCTGGATCACCTGAAATGGATAAGATCTTACAGCTGCTCTGTTCATAATATAAGCCCCCTTCTTAATTTAATAGTCTGGAATTCAAAAGTATCCCGTACTCTTCTCCCAAAGCTGAGGGCTCGGATGTTATGGCAAGCACTGGTTTTCCCACATGTACCACCCTTCCGGGAGTTTGGATCAGAAATTCGTCAAGAACCACTGCCAGCAGCAATCCTTTTTTTCCATCTGCGGTACGACAACTCAGAAAATGTGGCTGCAGACTGACAAGCTCCGTATTTTCCAGTCCCTCTGGCTTATCTCTGATATCCATCAGTTTTTTTACCAGTTCTTCCGATACCAGGCTTCCCAGAAGTTCCTGTTTTATAACAGATACCGGCTGTTTTTTCACGGGATCCATAAGGAAGTTTCCCGTATCAAAAAATCCATATGTCTGCTGTATCTTCCCCTGATATTTAAGCGTGACCGGATAAATATTCCTTCTGCCAAATCGGAAGGTCTCGGCTGCACACCCCAGTGTATAAAATGCACCGTAAATCCCTGCCACAAAAAGCAGAAATGTTTTCACCGTCATGGTCCTTTCCGTTTCCAGTGCCTGATAGATCCCGCCTACCACAAAAGCTGTGAAATACAAAGCCAGAATGGTTTTCGCAAGAAGGCCTCCTTTTTTCAGGCGAAAAGCAAAGGATGCCATAAAAAAAGCGCAGCCGCCATGGATCAGTACAGCAGCAGGAAAAATAATCTTAAAAGGTACACAAAGAAGCAGGCAGGATACAAAAGATCCAAAGGCAGCGGATAACACGCATCTTAAGCGTTTCCCGTCAAGATGCAGAAATTTTCCCACAAGTCTTAAAAGCATATAATCCATAAGGAAATTCGTCATAAAAACGATATCTATGTATATATTCTGATACATAAGACTCCCCCACTGCTGTTTTATCTGCCATTGATTCTCAACTTTGGTAAGTACATTTATTATAGGGCAGGCTCTGTGCATATTTTGTCAAAGTTGGATGTCGATTCTTCAAACTTATCGGGGCATTTCTGTCTGCATCGACATTTATAGATTTTTTCTATGGATCAGCGACAAAAATGTATAAATTTCCGTACAATATGTGTATTTATTGATTTTCGCACTTTATAGTGTTAAAATATTTTTTATTATATATTTCGTAAAAAAATTCTATTTTATGAGATACAGGAGGGAATCGAACAATGATCAATATTACCGGACATACCGGGCTTACCGGCCTTCTGGGAAGCCCAGTGGCACACAGCGTATCACCTTTAATGCACAATGAAGCATTTCGTTACCTCGGGCTTGATTATGTGTATCTCTGTTTTGATGTGACAGAGGAGACCCTTCCCCAGGCAGTGGAAGGACTGAAAGCCTGCGGGATCAAGGGCTTTAACCTGACCATGCCAAACAAGAATAAGATCGTGGAGCTCCTGGACGAACTTTCTCCTACCGCACAGCTGATTGGAGCGGTAAATACCGTCCGCAATGATAATGGAAAATTAAAGGGATTTAATACCGATGGTTATGGATTTACCCAGTCTGCCAGAGATGCAGGCTGTGATGTGAAGGGACGCACCATCACCGTTATGGGTGTGGGCGGTGCCGGAATGGCAATCTGCGGACAGTCCGCCCTGGAAGGTGCAAAAAAGATCCATGTTTTTGCACGTCCTACCAGCCGTTACTGGGAACGTGCCGCTGCCATGGCAGAAAAAATGTCTCATATGACAGAATGTCAGATGATCCTTCATGAGATGGATGATCACGCCGCTCTGAAAGACGCACTGGAAGAAAGCACTCTTCTGATCAACGCTACCTCTGTGGGAATGGTTCCGGATGTGACCGGCACAGTCATCCCGGACAAAACTCTGTTCCATCCGGAACTTACGGTAGCCGATGTTGTGTATGAACCAAGAGAAACAAGACTTCTTAGAGAAGCCCGGGAAGCCGGATGTCCAACCTTTAACGGAATGTACATGCTGCTTCACCAGGGCGTAAAAGCATTCCACATCTGGACCGGACTGGATATGCCGGTTGAGATTGTAAGAGAGAAATATTTTAAATAATCCATCCCTGTTAATACACGATCCGCATATTAATTCCCTGTGGGAAATCTCCGTATTTTTCTCCGAAGAGATTGATTCCACCCTGATTTATGGCATCCGGGCGCACTCCGATCCTCAGAGAAATATACGGTTTTCCTGACAGGCGCACGGTTTCCAGTATATTCTCATCGTTCACCTTAATCTCATTGATGTAACATCCATCTTTTCGCAGAGAAACTCCTGTCATAAATCCATACTGCGTCAGACCTATGGGCCATACATTTGGTGTCAGTCTTCCTCTTCTTGCTCCCAGATCTCCCGGACATGTATAAGTCCCAATCTCTGTTCCATTAACTGAAAAAGTAATATCCGACGGCCACTGGGCATTATATCCAGGTGCTTCCGAACAGAGTTCCATGGAAAAGTTCATCTCCTGGATGTTCCAGAGGGGATTTATTTTGTTGGGAAAACGATATTCTATATATCCCCGGCTGAACCAGATCAGCTGCGCCTGCTGCCTGTCCGTCGAATAAAAAGACCTTGGATCATCAAAAGTATCAATTACCCCGTTCATTCCCGCCAGGCCACAGGAAGGTTCCACCTGAAAATCTGTATAATTTCCAAGGGGCATCTGGTATACCAGCGTATTTTCCGCCGCGCTGATATCCGTATCATACGCTTCCAGATGAAACGAAATAAAATCGCACATGCAGACTCTCATGGAGCCATGAATTCCCGGCTGGCTTTCTGTAGATACCAGATGAGCATCCTCCAGACAGCGGATATGCAGCGCTGTTGAAGACAACGGGATTCCCAGTCTCCTGGAAATTTCCTGCAGTGACAACGGATGCACCTTTATCAGATTCAAAATATCAATCCGTACCGCTGAAGACAGCGCCTTTCCGATTGCTGTGATCCATGGTTTGTGACTCTCTGTTGACAGGTTCAGTTCCAGTTCCTTTTCTGTTGTAATTCCCTGACTGATTCTTTCTTCCGCCATTCTTTTTCCTCCGTTTCAAGATTCATGTAATGAATATCTGCTTCTTTTCTTATTTATTTCATTATTTATGTAATAAATATCATTTTTTCAAAAATATATACAAATTGCATTATACATTCTTGTTACAATCGCAGATTTGCGTCATTTTGCATTAAAACCATTGATTTTTTCGAATTTTATGACTACAATTATGAGTATAAAAAAGAGAAAAAACTTTTTGAAGCTTCGTTTTTTCCTCTACTTCCAGTAATTATGTAATAAATTTATTAACCCTATTATATGGCAGCCAGCGTAACCTGACAACATTCTTTTTATATCCCGGGCAATACCCATTACGGATATTTCAATATTGATTTTACTCAAAGAAAGGATTTAACTCTATGAGAAATGAATATCCGCGCCCTGATTTCATCCGGGAGAAATGGATGCCTTTAAATGGTACCTGGAATTTTCAGGACGGAACCGACAAAACTCCCGTAAAAATCCAGGTTCCCTTCCCGCCCCAGAGCAGACTCAGCGGGTTTCAGAAAGAACTTACTTCTGACAGAATCACCTATCAGCGAAATTTTTTTATCCCGGCAGAGTGGATCGGTCAGAGAATTCTTCTTCACTTCGGAGCTGTTGACTACAAATGCAGCGTATTTATCAACGATCATTGTGTCGGCTTTCATGAAGGCGGTCAGTCCTCCTTCACCTTTGATATCACAGATTTTCTTTCCGGAGGTGAAGAAACACTCACCGTGGCAGTTACCGATTACCTGCATGATGAAACCGTTCCCAGAGGCAAACAGTTCTGGAAATCATCCGGCGAGTTTATCTGGTACACGCAGTCCAGCGGCATCTGGCAGTCCGTATGGCTGGAGCCGGTAAATGAAGCCCACCTGGAATGGATTCATTTTACTCCGGATATTGATCAGGGTACTGTAGAAATCACTTATTCTCTTTCCGACTGCACTGTTTTTCCATGTGAACTGGAATGGGATATCCGGTTTAAGAACAATCCGGTTTCTCACGGTTCCCTTACTGTTTCCGAAAAACGCGGAAAGATCATTGTTGATATTTTCAAAAACAAGGCACTGCGCGGTTCCTTCCACTTTACCGGATGGTACTGGTCTCCGGAACATCCGAATCTTTTTACAGTAAGTGCACTTCTGAAATCCAGAAATATCCTTCTGGATCAGGTGGAAACTTACTTTGGAATGCGTAAGGTGCACGTCCACGACGGCAGAGTTTATCTTAACAATCAGCCTTATTATCAGAAACTGCTTCTGGATCAGGGCTACTGGAAGGACGGACTTGTTACCGCCCCATCCGAAGAAAACTATATCCAGGATATTCAGAAAGCCAAGGAAATGGGATTTAATGGCTGCCGTAAACATGAAAAAGCAGAAGATCCTCTCTTTCTTTACTGGGCCGATAAACTTGGATTTCTCGTATGGGAAAGCACCGCCAGTTTCTGGAGTTTTTCTCCGCAGTCAGCAGGTGTTTTTTCACAGGAATGGACCCGTACCATACAGAGAGACTACAATCACCCCTGCATTATTCTGTGGAACATGATGAACGAAAGCTGGGGAGTCCCCAGACTTTACGATAACACACAACAACAACATTTTGCGCGGTCTCTGTATCATCTGGCTCATGGCCTGGATCCTTCCAGACTTGTAATCGCCAATGATGGATGGGAAATGACGGAAAATGACATCTGTGCATTTCACTCCTACAAACACGGATCTCCGGATAACCCGGATGCTCAGGCCGCATTTTCTCTGGGACTTCAATCTCTTTCCGGACTTGAAAGCCTGGTAGAACGACCGCTTTTTGCAGACAGCTTTGTTTATGAAGGGCAGCCGGTTATGCTTACAGAAGCCGGAGGAATTTCCCTTAAAACAGGAAAGGATAAAAAAAGCTGGGGCTATTCTGATACAGACAGCGAAGAAAGTTTTCTCGCAGCTTACAGCCATGTAATCCGATCCATCTACGCTTCTGATCTGCTTTGTGGTTTCTGCTACACACAGCTATCTGATATCCAGCAGGAACAGAATGGGCTTCTCGATGAAGATCATCAGTTCAAAACAGATCCGAAAAAAATCAAAGCAATCAACGATTCCAGGGAAACGACAACCTCATTTTCCACCATTGAAGACTATTAAAGGAGGCCTCTATGAAAAAAACAATTTTTGTACTTCTGGATGCCTGCCAGTATGAAGCCGGCACACGAAATCTCGGATATCTGGAACATCTGATTGATTACAAAAAAGGTGCCAAATATAAAGTAAAAGGAGAACTTCCTTCTCTTTCCAGACCTATGTATGCAACGCTTCTTACAGGAACTCCGGTCTTTTCCCATGGGATTACGACCAATGATACCCTGAGGACCCTGGACTGTGACAATGTTTTTTCCCTCTGTCAGAAACAGGGTGGAAAAACCGCAGCCGCCGCTTATCACTGGTTCGGAGAACTTTATAACCACATTCCATTTCGCATTGACCGTGAAAGAATACAGCTTCAGTCTTCCGAAACCATTAATTCCGGAATTTACTACTGGGATGACACTTACCCGGATTCCCATCTTTTTGCTGATGGCGAATTTCTCCGGCAGAATCAGAACCCGGATTTCCTCCTGATTCATTCTATGGCAATTGACGATCAGGGACATAAGCACGGATCCGGTTCAAAAGAATACGAAGAAGCCATCGCTATTGCAGGGCATATGATCGCCAATCTGCTTCCCACATGGAGAGCCGCAGGATACCATGTGGTTGTCACTGCAGACCACGGCATCAACGAACTTGGCATCCACGGAGGAAACGATTGTGCACAGCGTGATGTTCCACTTTATATTTTCAGCGATCAGGTATCTGCCGGTCGATTTGAAAATCAGTATATTTCACAGCTTTGCATTGCCCCGCTTCTGTGCTGGCTTCTTGATATCGAGCCATCCCCGGATATGATGGCAGAGATTCCGATCAATATGGCAGATGCTATTTCACTCATACCATAACAAAGGAGGGTTTAACTATGAGAAAACGTAACTTATCTTTAATGAGCACTGTACTTGCAGCCGCACTTTCCGCATCCATGCTGATCTGTGCCATTCCTGTCAGCGCTGCGGACGCTTCAACCGTTGTTTTAAACGGCGAAGAAATGAGTCTTGATGACCTGATCAAAAACGCCAAAGAAGAAGGGGATCTGCAGTCTGTGGGAATGCCTGATGACTGGGCAAACTGGAAAGGTTCCTGGGATGCAATCACAGATACTTACGGAATCACCCACGGCGATGTTGATATGACTTCCGCAGAAGAGCTTTCTCAGTTTGCAGCTGAAAAAGATGATCCTACAAAAGATATCGGTGATATCGGTCTTTCCATGACACCAGAAGCCATCAAACAGGATGTCATCGGCACCTACAAAGCTTCCACCTGGGATTCCTTCCCGGACTGGGCAAAAGATCCTGACGGCCACTGGATCATGACCTATACCGGATCTCTTGCCTTCATCGCAAACACAGAGTTTACCGGCGGAAAATGCCCGACATCCTGGGAAGATGTAAAGAACGGGGATTATCTGGTATCTGTCGGAAATGTTCTTGGCGGTGCCGCATCACAGGTTGCTGTATTATCCTGTGCGATCGCCAATGGCGGTTCCATGGATAATGTCCAGCCAGGAATTGATTACTTTAAAGAACTGGCCAAAGCCGGACGTCTTGACACCGGCGACACCACTTCCGCCCGCCTTGCAAGCGGTGAAATGGTCTGCTGTGTAGGTAATTATGATTATTCTGTCCTTGCATGGAGAGATAACATTGTAGCAGAAAATCCAACCATGGAACTTGATATCACAATCCCGTCTGACGGTTCCGTAACAAACGGATACGCGCAGATCATCAACAAATACGCGCCTCATCCAAATGCGGCAGGTCTTGCCATTGAATATCTCTGCAGCGACGAAGGTGCCATCAACCGTGCAGAAGGATATGCACGTCCGACCAAACAGGACGTAACACTTCCTGACGATGTAAAATCCAAACTTCTTGATGATGATTTATACAAAAACTGTACAAATATCTCTGATGTTGACGCATTAAACAGCGCATGTGCAGAAATCGCTGAATTATGGGAAAGAGAAGTTCTTCCACTGGTTCAGTAAAAGGGAGGGCTGACAGATGAAAAAAGTTCGTAACCTTCAAAAACTGATACCGCTTCTTCCGCTACTTTTGCTGGCTATCCTGTTTATCTTTCTGCCGATTATAAGCATGGTCCAGAAAAGCTTTTTATCACCGGAAACGGGTGCTTTTACATTCAATAATTACAAAACAATCTTTACAGATTCCGTTTATCAGGTAGCAACCAGCAACAGTCTGTATCTGTCCTTTGCTTCCACTATCATTGGACTGATCCTCTCTTTCTTTATTGCCTGGGCAGTCAATGAACTTGGAAAAAACGGACAGAGCCGTATGTTATCCATGTTGAATATGGTATCAAATTTTGCTGGCTTACCACTTTATTTTTCATTTGTAGTTATTCTTGGAAACACCGGAATTTTTGTACTTGCACTGCGTGCCATCGGTATACAGCTGTCTACCGTTTTCCGTCTGTATTCCATCCAGGGGCTTTTGCTGATGTTTATTTACTTTCAGCTGCCCCTGGGCAGCCTGATGCTGGTTCCTGCTTTTCAGGCAGTGGATTATTCCTGGAAGGAAGCAGCTGAGATTCTGGAAGCTTCCCCGTTCCAGTTCTGGACGAGAATTGGAATTCCGGTAATGCTTCCCAGTCTTCTTGACACCTTTGCACTGCTTTTCGCCAATGCGATCACAGCTTACGCCACAGTTCTTCTTCTGGTAACCACCAGTATTCCTCTTCTTCCGGTAAAAATCACAACCATGTTTACCGGAGAAATGACACCGCAGAAAGAAATGGGATCTGCTCTGGCGATCTGGATGATCATCATCATGCTGGCCGTTATCTGTATCTGCAATCTTCTGAAAAAGCTGACGTATAAAGGAGGGGAACAGGTATGAAACGAAGAAAAAAACTGCCTTATGTTATCATTATCCTCGCCTGTATTTTTCTCCTGATTCCATTTGCTGCAACCCTTGTCTACTCCTTTACCATCGGATGGACAAAACTGTTTCCTGCAGGATGGACTTTTAAATACTGGATACAGGCGTTTACCGAGCCAACACTGTGGCCCGCTATCCTTCGAGGCGTTCTGATCAGTATCCCTCCGATTCTGATCTGCAACATCGTTGTAATTCTGGCTCTGTATACTTCAGTGGTCTATTATCCAAAACTTGAAAAATACATCCAGACCATCTGTATGATTCCAAATTCCCTGAAGGGTGTAACGATTGCAATTCCTGTACTGGCACTTTACGCAGGCGGAGTAACTTTCTTTTCCAACCGAATGGTAATGCTGGTCTGTATTTACAGTATTTCCATCCTGCCTTTTGTATATCAGGGAATCCGAAACAATCTGCACGGAATCAACGTTACCCGTCTTCTGGAAGCAGCGGAAATCCTGGGTGCCGGAAAATTATACGCATTTATCCGGATTATTCTTCCGAATATGCTGGCCGGTATCCTGGTATCTTCTCTTCTCGCTCTCTCCACAGTTTTCGGAGATTTTGCAGTCATAAAAATCATTGCGGGAAACAAATACGAAACCATTCAGATGCTTCTGTACAACAGCCGTCTGATTGTACTGCAGTATCAGTGTGTAATTGTAATCATCATGTTTACAGTTACTCTGGTTATTTCACAGCTTGTTTTTAAATTTCAGAACAGAAAGAGATAGGTGATATAAATGGCATATATTGAATTCAGAAATGTTCATAAAAGTTTCGGAAATAACGAAGTTCTGAAAGGCATCAATCTTTCTATTGATGAGGGAGAATTTGTCACTCTTCTCGGTCCCTCCGGCTGTGGAAAAAGTACGCTTCTCCGCTGTTTTTCAGGCCTGGAGACCGTTACGGAAGGAGAAATTTATCTGGACGGAACTAACATCACAGATTTTACTCCCAAACAGAGAAAAATCGGCATGGTTTTCCAGCAGTACAGTCTGTTCCCCAATATGACTGTGCGCCAGAATGTTGCCTTCGGCCTTCAGATGCAGAAAAAAGACAAACATTTTATTGCAGAAAAAGTAAATGATGTTCTTCATACCGTAGGACTTTCCGACAAGCTGGATCAGTATCCACGTCAGCTGTCCGGCGGCCAGCAGCAGCGTGTTGCCCTGGCCCGTGCCATTATCATGGAACCAAAAGTTCTTCTTCTGGATGAGCCTTTAAGCGCAATTGATGCCCTGCTGCGAAGAAACCTTCAGGTGGAAATCCGTAAAATTCAGCAGAGTCTGAAAATGACTACCATTTTCGTCACACATGATCAGGAAGAGGCCATGGTTATGTCCGACACCATCCATCTGTTTAATGTGGGTCAGATTGAACAGTCCGGATCACCGGCAGATATCTATACCCACCCGCAGACAAAATTTGCAGCCAATTTTATCGGACACTATAACATCCTCAGCAATCCGGATCTCAAAAAACTGTGCGGTCTTTCCTCAGACTGTGACTTTGTCGCAATCCGTCCGGAAGCCGTCCTGATTTCTCCGGAAACGCTGAATGATGCCGTTCATTTCCAGGGAAAGATCACCGGTGTGATGCTGCGTGGAACTACCATTTCCTACACCATAGACTGCGATGGTATCGAATTACGGGCAGATACCCTGTTTGAAACCAACCGGCAGCGCAATATGGGCGAAATGCTTCAGCTCCAGATTTTGAAAGAAGATATTCTTCATCTTCATTAATAACTCCTGACTTTACGGAGGTATTCCCTGCAAAAAAACTCCCACCAACAGGCAGCTATAAACAGCTGTCTCTGTCAGCGGGAGTTTGGTTATGTTATTTTATATCTTCTTATTTCTTTTCTTCCTGAACTTCGATCTTACGGATAGTCTTATTCTTGATCTCTTCTTTGATGAAGCTGATGAACTCGCCAAGATCTTTCATTCCTTCATCACCAAGGTAACGGCTTCTTACGGAAACCTTGCCCTCTTCTTCCTCTTTTGCACCAACGATAAGCATGTATGGTACTCTCTCAAGACGTGCCTCACGGATCTTGTATCCCATCTTCTCAGAACGTCCGTCTACGGAGCAGCGGATGCCTGCCTCTTTCATCTGGGCCTCTACCTTCTGCGCATAATCGTTGAACTTCTCGGAGATCGGGATCACACGAACCTGCTCCGGGCAGAGCCATGTCGGGAACATTCCTGCATACTTCTCAATGAGCCATGCAAGAGTTCTCTCATAGCATCCCATAGATGTACGGTGGATGATGTACGGACGCTGTTTGTCGCCGTTCTCATCAATATAGTACATATCAAACTGTTCTGCAAGAAGTGCATCCCACTGGATTGTGATCATGGTGTCTTCTTTTCCGTATACGTTCTTGGCATTGATATCAACCTTCGGTCCGTAGAAAGCAGCCTCTCCTACATCCTCTGTGAACGGAATGTTCAGCTCGTTCAGCATCTGGCGGATATGACCCTCTGTCTCCTCCCATACTTCCGGCTCACCGATATATTTCTCTTTGTTTGTCGGGTCCCATTTGGAAAGGTGATAGGTTACATCTTCCTCAACACCAAGTACCTGCAGGCAGTACTGTGCAAGTGCGATACAGTCTTTGAACTCTTTTACCATCTGGTCCGGTCTTACAATCAGATGTCCCTCGGAAATCGTAAACTGACGAACTCGTGTCAGGCCATGCATCTCACCGGAATCCTCGTTACGGAACAGTGTGGATGTCTCGCCCAGACGGATCGGCAGATCACGGTAGCTGTGCTGCTCTGCTTTGTATACATAGTACTGGAACGGGCATGTCATCGGACGAAGTGCGTAAACCTCTTTGTCCTTTTCCTCGTCCCCAAGTACGAACATGCCGTCTTTGTAATGATCCCAGTGTCCGGAGATCTTGTAGAGATCACTCTTTGCCATCAGAGGAGTTTTTGTTCTTACATAGCCACGTTTTGTCTCCTCATCCTCGATCCAGCGCTGAAGCTCCTGCATCATGATCACACCGTTTGGCATGATAAGCGGAAGTCCCTGTCCGATTACGTCTACTGTTGTGAAGATCTTCATCTCACGGCCAAGTTTGTTATGATCGCGTCTCTTAGCCTCTTCCATCTGCTCCAGATGCTCTTTCAGCTCATCCTTTGTTGCATATGCAGTTCCGTAGATACGTGTGAGCATTGCGTTTTTCTCGCTTCCTCTCCAGTATGCGCTGGAAGAAGAAAGAAGCTTGAATGCTTTGACTCCTTTTACGCTCATCAGGTGTGGTCCTGCACAGAGGTCTGTCCAGTCTCCCTGGGAATAGAAGGAAATCTCCTCTCCCTCCGGAAGATCCTCGATCAGCTCTACCTTATATGGCTCATTTTTCTCTTTGAAGTATGCGATGGCATCCTCACGGGATTTTGTGAAACGCTCAATCTTTGCGCCTTTTTTGATGATCTTCTTCATCTCTTTTTCGATGGCATCAAGATCCTCACGGGAAAATGGCTCGTGGTCGAAATCATAGTAGAATCCTGTATCAATGGATGGTCCGATGGCAACCTTTGCCTCCGGATACAGATTCTGTACAGCCTGTGCCATTACATGAGATGCTGTATGACGGAGAACTGCAAGGCCCTTCTCATCTCTTGCTGTAAGGATGTTAAGCTCACAGTCATCCTCAAGGACTGTACGAAGATCTACAACCTCTCCGTTTACTTCTCCTGCACATGCAGCACGTGCAAGGCCTTCGCTGATGTCATATGCGATATCGATCACTGATCTTGCTTCTGAGTATTCTTTTTTTGAGCCGTCTTTTAATGTAATAATCATGATTGTTTCTCCTTTCGTTTTCAACGAGTTTCTATGATACACAGTGCATTTTCCTGTACCGGAGATCTTTTCCCGGAAAATACTGTGGAGTAATTTTCTCCGGAATAAAAAAATCCCTTACAGTACATCACGCACTGTAAGGGACGAGTTTATTCATTCTCGCGGTTCCACCCTGCTTGCTCCATATAAACAGATACCTGTCAAATACAAAGCCTCTCAATTATGATGATAACGGAATCACCGGACCGGATTGGGGCCACTCGGAGGTAGTTTTCAACTGTTTCCCGATAAGATGTTTCCAGCACTTCACATCTCTCTCTGTAACATTTCACAGTTTACTCGTCTCGTCAACGTGTTTTTATTTCTTTTTCTGTGGTTCATTATAAGCGCAGTATTTTTATTTGTCAACGCATGTTTAAAAAAAATTTTCACAGATTTCCCATCATTTTATCCTTGATGATTGCCAGAATTTCTCTTGGAATGTAGACCAGAAGACGCCAGCTTCGATATCTGGAAGGTACCATAACAACTTCCCGGAAGCCGCATTTCCTTGCAATAGCTGCTCCTCTCCATACATGAAAATTGTTGGTCACCACGCCTATGGAACAATCTGTGGTTCCGATCTTCCTGCGGCTGAATTCCAGATTCTCCTTCGTGCTGGTGGACTCTTCTTCCAGGATCAGTCTGTTCCCCTCTATCCCATGTCCGATGAGATAACGGTACATGGCCTCTGCCTCGGAAATGTTTTCTCCGTCACCTTTTCCACCGGAGAGAACTGCCCTTGTCCCGGGATTCTCCTTAAGATAAAGAAGAGCCCTTCTGGCTCGTTCCAGAAGGGCAAGTGTCATCCGTGTTCCGTCCACGTGGGCACCTAACACGATAATGTAATCCAGATTCTTCTTTACGCTCATTATCTTCCGCAGCAGTATTTGTATTTCTTGCCGCTTCCGCATGGGCACGGATCGTTTCTTCCGACTTTGTGTGGTTTCACAACTGTGCCGGATTTCTTCTGCTCCATGTAGAGAGCTTTCTTCTTCTCTTCTGTGAAGATCTTGTCCCACTGAGGAAGGTTGTAAAGCCAGTCAGCCTTGGCGTCTACCATGTTCTTATAGAGAGCTTCTTTATCAAATGCAAGGTTAACCTTGGTGTTCTCATCCATAGTCTCGATCGGGTTCGGAACCTTCAGGCTGTCGTTGATTCCGTCAAGGAAACCAACCATAGTCATAACATCCTGACCGTATTTCTCAGCAAGCTCTTTAACAGTTCCGGAAACAACCTCATCCGGGTTCTCCAGAAGCTGCTCGTAAATGTTCTTCTCAATGTTAAAATAAGTTGCCCAGAAGCGCTGAAGCTTATTCTTATCTGCATTCTGATTATAAGCAACGGAACGCCACTGCTCAAGAATTGTCATATCGCTCATTGTCTGATCCTCTTTTCCAAAATTTTAGATGAATAAAGCGGACGTTTCATTCCGCTTCGCAATTTTTGTTTATTATATCATCTTTTGGCGAAGAAAGCAAATACATCTATCTCATATCCACAAAAATCCACATAAAAAAGATACTTTCTCACCTGCAGCCGTCACTGTACTGTGCAGAATATTTTTTTGGAAAATCACGAAAAAGGACAGCAACTTTTCCCATTCACTGTCCTTTTCCTATGTGTCTTATATCATATCCTGTTTATTTTACTGAAGGTACTGATTGGACTTCCAGATCACACTTACCAGACGTGCAATGCATGCGCGCAGGTCCTCGATCTTAAGTGTTCCCTCTTTCAGTTCTTTTCTGAGATTGTCATGATCTCCGAAACATCCCGGCATTACCAGGTCATTTCCCGCTCTCATGCAGCCGGATGCTGTACAGCTGTCTCCCTGTTCTGTAGTCGTCCAGTCTGTCATGATCGCTCCTTTAAATCCCCATTCGTTTCTGGCGGACTCTGTACAGAGATCATAATTGTTTGCCGCATGAATACCATTGATCAGATTGTAACTGGTCATGATGGACATTGGCTGTGCTTCTTTTACCGCAATTTCAAATCCTTTGAGATAAACTTCGCGAAGTGCACGCTCAGACACAACACTGTCTGATCCCATACGATTGTCTTCCTGATTGTTGCAGGCAAAATGTTTGATGGTCGTTCCACATCCATAATTGGACTGAACACCTTCTGTCATAGTTGCCGCAATGGTTCCGGATACATACGGGTCTTCGGAATAGTATTCGAAGTTTCTTCCGCAGAGAGGATTTCTGTGGATATTCATTCCCGGTGCCAACCAGAGTGTTACTCCGAAATGTTCCATCTCTGTTCCGATCATGGCTCCCACTTCACGGATCAGCTCCCGGTTCCAGGTCTGCGCAAGCAGTGTTCCTACCGGGATCGCAGTACAGTACTGATAATATCTTTCTCCCGGAAGTTCTCTGGAATCGTCATAGAACAATCCACCTTCCAGACTGAACTCAAATGGCATGGAAACAATGCTTCCGTCATTTACATGATAATACTTCATCAGGCGAAGTCCTGCCGGTCCGTCTGCCAGAACGATGCTTGCAAGACCTTTGTCTACTGCACAGCGATGGGTTTCACCTGCAGAACCTGGAACGGAAATTCCTGCTGCGCCAAGATTGCCACCCTGTGCTTTGCCCGGATCTCCTGCTGCCAGATCGATCAGATCTTCTTCTGACAAGGTATTTACAAAATCCATTGCTTCTTTTTCATAGAGGTCTGCATTCTTCTTATATTCCACAGTCTCGGTAGCAATGTCTGCTCCACGAATGTTAAGAACAGTCAGTTCCTCCTCTTTCGCCTGCTGCGCTGCTGCCGCCGCACGTTTTGCTGTTTTGGATGCTTCCTGAGAAATTTCTTCCAGTTCCTGTTTCAGCGGGAAAAGATTTCTGACCTGTCTTCGGATCACTTCCTGATCCAGTTTTATGCCTCCGCAGAGTTTTGCTGATGCAAGACTGTTTCCGACCCATATGCCATAAAAACCACTCTCAAGGATCCATGCAGCTCTCTTCTCATCATAAGAAGTCAGCCCATCCATCTTTACTTCCATGGTAACTTCCTGTGCTTCTCCCGGTTTCAGCTCGTTTGTCTTTGCATAGGCTGCAAGACGGTGTGCTTCTTTTTCGAGGATGCCGCCCGGCAGGGATGCGTAAACCTGTACGACTTCTTTACCGGAAACATTTCCCGTATTTCTGACCGTTGCCGTAACACGGATCTTTTCTGCTGATACCGCTTTCAGAGCACATCCGGTGATCTCAAAGTCTGTATAGGAAAGACCGTAACCGAATCCATAGCGCACCGGAACTTCAAAAGTATCAAAATAGCGGTATCCCACATAAATTCCCTCATCATAAAGCTCTGTTTCCACATTTCCGTTATTATGTGAAAACTTCTCGGAGCTGGGATAATCCTCATATTTATAAGCCCAGGTATCTGCCAGTTTACCGGATGGGTTCACCTTACCGGACAGGATATCCGCAAAGGCATTTCCGCCTTCCATTCCAGGCTGTACGATCACCAGAAGGGCTCTGATATTGCGGAACTCATCCATAAAGGAAAGATCCACCTGTGCACCTGCATTGATCACAACAACCACATTCTTATAATAAGCACAGATATCTGCCAGCATCTGATGCTCTTCTTCACTGAGATCATAATCGCCTTTGTCAGCAGTACGGTCTGATCCTTCTCCTGCGATCCGGCTCAGAACATAGATCGCGTTTTCTGTATCTTCTCCTTCGGCTGGTTTCTGGATCGGATCTCCTGCCGGCATCTTAAAGGGAGTGGTGCTGTATACCGTAAAGAAATCCATGGTATCTGCACCTTCTCCTGTTTTTGAAAGGATACTTCTCTTCCACTCCTGACGTGCATTTTCATAGATCTGGTCGTAGCTTTCGATCCACGCTTCTGTTGTCACCTGGAATCCGGCATTTTTCATTCCCTGAAAAACAGATACGCGTTCACGCTCATTGACATCTCCGGAGCCGGTTCCTCCCTTGATGGTCCTGCCTGCACCGGCACCATAAAGTGCCACTTTACTTCCTGCTTTCAGCGGAAGGATATGATCTTCATTTTTTAGTAAAACGATTCCCTCTGCCGCTGCACGGCGGGCCACTTTACGATGTTCCAATTCCCATGGCTGCACTTTGGGATCTGTAGTGCCGGAAAATTTTCTCTCTTTCAAAATACGTGTCATGATTATTCCTCTCTGATAAAATCTGCAAATGTTTCTTTTATTTTCTGTTCGTCATCTGTACCTGCATTCAGGACTAGCGGCTTGGAAAGATCAAGGCTGAAGATTCCCATGATTGATTTTGCATCTACATAATATTTACCGCTCTGCAGATCCATGTCGCAGTCAAATTTGCTGCAAAGTTTATTGAATTTATCTGCATCCTGCATGGATACGATGTTTACTGTTAATTTTACCATAATCAGACTCTCCTTTTCCAGTTAAATTCAAGCGGATATTTTGGGCAAGCGGATAAAAGCATCCGCATTCGCTACGTAGCTCTACACCAAATAACTGCTACGCAGTTTATCAGAAGGAGCTACGCTCCTCCTGATACAAGCAAGTCCCCCTCGCAGGGGACTTACTTGATTTAGTTAAAGTACTTCCTGAGAAGATACGTCGGGGTGCAGCTCCATGCATGGCAGTAGCTGTTGACAATGCTGCTTCCATAAGGAGATTCCGCCGGATTTTCCGGATTGTAAAGTTCCCAGAATGTATCCGCACCGTGGCTTAACATTCCGCCCCAGTAATATTTCATATATTCCATTGCCTGGTCTCTTTTTCCGCACATCAGAAGTGCTTCCACAAAATGATGGTTCATGTACGGAGAAACCATTCCTTTTTCCGGTTTTAACTCCACCAGACGGTCCAGGATTTCTGCTCCCTCTGCGCTGTCTACCGCGCCTGCCAGGATCAGCCATACCTGACTTGCATAATTGATCTGTTTTTCCTCTCCGCTTATGAAAAGGCCGCTCTCTTTATCAAAAAGATATTTTTTCGCAGCTGCTGTTTTCGCCGCAGCTTCTTTTTTCATCTCTTCGGCTTTTTCAGCGTCTCCGAGGATTTCTGCGATCTTCTGTACCTTCTTTGCACAGTATATATAAACACCCTGCATTGCGCTCTGCTTGTTCAGACCATCCGTCCAGTCGATAAAGCCCCAGAAACCATCTCCGTTTTTCATAAGTTCCTTTTCATCAAACTGCTCTTTCGCAATTTCCATCTGACGATATGCACAGGCACTTAAATCTTTTAAAGTTTCCCTGTCACCGGACGCTTCGTAGTAGTCACAGAGGGTTGCTCCAAAGAACATGGAATAATCCAGAAGGAAGGTATCATCCACGATAAATTTCGGTTCTGTGAAAAGGCAGGCGCTGACCTGGCCATTATCCTTTGTCTGTCCAGCGAACAGATACAGACATCTTTTTACCAGATCCATGTTGTGGAAGGTCTCATAGTTCGCAAGTGCCTGGAGCCTTAAGTCGCCAAGCCACAGACGACGGTCTCTCTTTGGTCCGTCCTCGAATACGGACTGCATACAGTTTTGCAGGGTACGGAGGCTGACACGGTCCAGTTTTCGGATCATTTCATCCTCACTTTCCACCGGCTTTACATCTTCCATACTGACAGCGGAAACACTGACACAGGATACATCTTCCACTACCATCTGCCATTTCAGTGATGTATCTATCACCTCGATCTCCATATAGCGGAATGCATATCTTCTTGGAAGCTTCAGCTCTGCCGGAAGGACATCGACATGGATAAACTCTTCCTGGATCCATCCACGGCTGATCCACCCATCATAATCTGCGGAGTCCTCTGTCATCTCCTTGGCGATCTCACCGAATTTCAGTCTGAAAAATGCCGGTGCATCCTGAGGGCTTCCTACGGAGTTCAGTTTCAGGGTCACATATCCCACCTGATGATCTCCTAAATCCAGACAGATCTTATCTCCTTTTGCCAGGTGATAGCTGGAAAGATTTCCGATCTCATCTTTTTTATGAACTTCCGGATAAACATCTTCTGTTTTTACGATATCTACGATAGAAACCGGACGAACTACCGTTTCCCGTAACTTTGGTGTGCATGCTTCTGCTTTTTTTACAAAATCCTCATTGGTCACACGGACCATCTCAAGGTCAATGCTTACCTCTGGCATTATGCGTTTGCTCTCCTTTCATCCAGTTCTTTGACGATCTGCGGATAGATCTTATCCAGATCATAGAACATCATTGTGATAATTGTTGCGATATTTGTGATGATCGGCACCCAGATGTACATTGCTGTGATATAAGTCTGAGCCGTTGCTGTCTGTGTTGCAAGGTTTGCGTCAAATCCACCAAACTGAAGAAGTGCCGCACCGATACTGCTGGCGATAGCCATTCCCACTTTTCCAATGAAACCATTTACTGCGGAAAGAGTTCCGGCTGTATTTACACCGGATTTCCACTCACCATAATCAACAGGGTCCGGCTGCATTGCAAAATGCATACTTCCCTTCAGTCCGTATCCTGCTGCCGCGATCACCGCACCAGCCAGAAGAACCGGAACATTTGTGCCGCCAAAGAAGATGATCAGAAGACCACCCATATGTACAAAACTTCCTCCAACCATCAGATTTCGTTTTGATGTGAGTTTTACAAGGAACGGTGCACAAAGATTTGCTACGATTGGTACCAGTGTTGTGATGGTCGCAACGATCTGTACCAGTGTCGTGTTCTGTACAACATAAGTAAAGTAATAAATAACCGCACTTGCCTGGATCACAAATCCACCAAAGAACCAGACGATATTCAGTGCAAAAAGTTTCCACGGTTTGTTGTGGAGCAGACAGGAAATGTTTGCTTTAAGGCTGACTTTTTCCTGTTTGATGGTTACACGCTCTTTTGTGTTAAAGAAGCAGAAGAAGAATACAAGGCATCCGACTACACCGAAGATCATCATAACGATACGGAATCCAAGTGCCTCGTTGCCGTTTCCGAATTTGTCTACCAGTGTCAGGGCAAAAGCGCTGACTACAGTGGAACCGATGGATGAAAAGAAAGTTCTGCAGGATGCAAGGACGGTTCTCTCATGCGGGTCTTCGCTCAGTGCCGGAAGAATGGATGCCATCGGGATATTTACAACGGTGTATGCAGTGGAAAGCAGAATGTAAGTAATGTATGCGTAGATCAGCATACCTGTCTGTCCGATATCCGGTACAGAGAATGCAAGGACTGCAGCCACACCAAATGGAACCGCACCAAACAGGATCCATGGTCTTGATTTACCCCATTTTGTGTTTGTCTTGTCAATGAGGAATCCTACGATCAGGTCGGAAATTCCGTCAATTACTTTTGTTACCAGGAACATTACACTGACTGCACCGGCATTCAGATGCATGACATTTGTGTAAAAATACAGCAGATACAGGGAGATCATCTGCCAGATCAGGTTGCAGGCAAAATCGGAAGATCCATAACCGATCCTCTGACGCCACAGGCCGATCTTTACTTTCTTTTCAACTTCGTTCATCTCTTTTACCTCCGAATTTCTTTCTGGCATTACTGTACACTTTTTCCCTTTTTCTTCCAATTGTGATTTTTTTTGTAAAACACTGACGTTTTTTTCGATGATTATGATATACTTTCCTTATCTCTTATGAAAGATCCGCACGAAAAGGGGACTGTTATGAAACTTACCAGAGAAGAATTTCAGAAATACATTTATGCCTACAATGAAGATGAGATTTTTTATAAAACACTTTACCTTCAGGAGAAAGAACATCCGGAAACCTTTCATGAATATTGTCTTACACTGGACCGTGAACTGATCTATGAACACCGGCTTTTTGTCCCGGAACTTCAGGCAGAGGCCTGGTATCCCTATATGAAAGAAGCCGATCTTTTTCATGACATGAATGGCAATATCGTACTTTCCAAGCATTACCGTTATACGCCTGTTTTTTCCCATGAGCACGAGTTTTTTGAGATTCTCTGTGTTTATGACGGAACTACCCACACTACCATTCAGGGGATCGAACACACTTTACATACCGGGGATATCTGTATCATCCCACCACATACTACCCACAGTGTGGGAATCTTTGATGACAGTGTTGCTTTTAATATTCTGGTACGTGGTTCCACCTTTCAGTCCACTTTCTTCCAGTCACTGACTGCGGACAGTGCCCTGGCGCAGTTTTTTGCCCATGTGCTGTACCGCAAGACCGAAGGAAATTATCTGATCTTTCACAGCGGAAATGATCCACAGATCCATGACATGCTGGAAAATCTCTATATCGAATATCTGGGGCACGCAAAATACAGCTACACCTTCCTCAATTCCATGCTGATCATGTTCTGGGCCATGCTGCTTCGTTATCACGAAAATGATATCGAATCCATCCTCACAAAGGACAGCACCGGAAATTCCGTAACAGAAATCCTGGGCTATCTGAACCGTCACTATCAGAGTGTTTCCTTAAGCGAAGCTGCAGAACATTTTGGCTACAGTTCTTCCCATTTCAGCACCCTGATCAAAGAAAGTACCGGCCGGACATTCTTACAGATCATCCGGGATATCAAGTTGAACCAGGCATGCCGTGCCCTCAGGGAAACTTCTCTCAGCAATCATGCCATCTGCGAACTTGTAGGTTACGAAAGTCCGGAACATTTTATGCGTACTTTTAAGAAAACTTATGGAATGACTCCCGGTGAATACCGGAAGAAGAACAAAGAATAACGTAATAATGTAGTCAAAAATACGGAACCTCCATCCGGGCAGATAAATGTATCTGCCTTTCGTTAAAGAGAAGTTCCGCAATAAAAAATTTCAGGATAAATTTTTCATGATAAGCAATATCCTGCTGTCATAAAAAAACGGAGAATTTTATATATTATCTGTATAACCGATTCCGTTCCGGGAGATACTTATCATATCCTCCCCTTTAGACGCAGAGGGCTTCGCGATGGTGCAGGTTCTCTGCGTTTCTCTTTTTACAGCAACTCATACTGCATCATCACAAATTACTTCACACCAAGTTCCTCAAGCTCTTTTGCCGCCTGTTTCAGGTTTTCGAACTGAATGGTACGGATCCCTGCTTTTCTAGCCCCTTCACAGTTGATGGCCCGGTCGTCCATAAATACCGACTTCTCCGGTTTCAGATCATAGCGTTTCAGAAGTGTCTCATAAATATCCACTTCCGGCTTGATCTGCTGTACGTCGCAGGAAAATACCACTCCGTCCATATATTTCAGGAACGGCATATCTTTTTTGGTTCTCTCCAGCATATAAGTTCCGTAATTAGAAAGAACATAGAGATGATATCCCTGGTTTTTGAGATATTTCACCCAGGTTTCCGCATAGTCATAAAGATGCATGCATTCCGGATCCCGTCGTACCACTTCACGGATATCCTTCTCATATTCCGGTGCACTTTCTACAAATTTATCTACATACCAGGACTCCTCGTGGAGTGCTCTGTCCTGTTCTTCCCAGATTGGGTTTCGAAATGTTGCATCCGCAATTTTTTCATATTTTTCTTCCGGAAAATTGTAGCTCTTCAGATACTCTTCCCAGTCATATCCCATCAACACATTTCCCACATCAAAAATAACATTCTCGATCATACGGTTTTCATCCTCCTTTGGTTTCTCAGGTCCCCAGATCCGGTACGCCATCCAGAAAACATAAGCCACGATCGGTACCAGTACTGCTGCCGCAAAAGCGCCCCGGAACAAAGCCTGTGAGTTCTCACTGCTGCCCCATGCAAACACCATGGGAAGGCAGAACACGAGAAGCAAAATAACAACGCCTGCCAGTGCCGCAATTCTTTTAAAATTTTTCATTCGGAATCCTTTCACATGATATACCAGTTGTTATAGCCAATATTATCATCAGCCTCTTAACAAAAGGGCGCCGGAGAAATTTCCCCGGCGCTGCCTGTCGTAATCCTGTCACAGTAAATGATTATCTGTAAATGATGTCGTTTCTTCCTGGTCCGTTTGAGATCATGGTGATCGGGAATCCGATGTGTTTCTCTACGAACTCTACATATTTTCTGCAGTTCTCCGGAAGATCCTCGTATTTCTTGATTCCACGGATATCGCATTTCCATCCCGGAAGCTTCTCAATAACCGGTTTTGCTTTCTCAAGCTGCACAGTTGTCGGGAATTCTGTTGTTACCTCTCCGTCGATCTCATAGCCTGTGCAAACCGGGATCTCATCCAGATATCCCAGAACATCCAGTACTGTAAAAGCAACGTCTGTAGCTCCCTGGAGACGGCATCCGTATTTGGATGCAACACAGTCGAACCATCCCATACGTCTCGGACGGCCTGTAGTAGCACCGAACTCACCACCGTCACCGCCACGTTTTCTCAGCTCATCTGCTTCCTCGCCGAAGATCTCAGAAACGAATGCACCTGCTCCAACTGCACTGGAGTAAGCTTTGCATACGGTTACGACCTTCTTGATCTCATATGGAGGCAGGCCTGCACCGATGGCACCATAAGCAGCCAGTGTGGAAGAGGATGTAACCATCGGATAGATTCCGTGATCCGGGTCTTTCAGAGTTCCGAGCTGTCCCTCAAGAAGAACCTGTTTGCCCTCTTTCAGTGCATTCCAGAGATAGAGAGATACGTCACATACGTATGGCTCAACCATTTTCTTGTATTCCATCAGCTCGTTCATGATATCTTCCGGTTTCAGAAGCGGTTTGTGATAGAGATGCTCAAGTGTTACGTTCTTGGTCTCACAGATACGTACAACTTTCTCTTTCAGTGCTTCCTCATCAAAGAGCTCACTTACCTGGAAGCCGATCTTTGCATATTTGTCAGAATAGAACGGAGCGATTCCGGATTTTGTGGAACCGAAAGCCTTGCCGCCAAGACGCTCCTCTTCATACTGATCGAACAGAATGTGGTAAGACATTACCATCTGTGCTCTGTTGGAGATCAGGATCTTCGGTGCCGGTACTCCACGGCTTACCACTTCATTGTACTCCTTGAAAAATACAGGAATATTCAGTGCAACACCGTTTCCGATGATGCTTGTTGTATGTCCGTAAAACACACCTGACGGAAGTGTATGAAGTGCGAATTTACCGTAATCATTTACGATGGTGTGGCCGGCATTGGCTCCTCCCTGAAATCTTACGATGATATCGGCTTTCTCAGCAAGCATATCTGTGATCTTGCCCTTACCTTCATCTCCCCAGTTTGCTCCTACTACTGCAGTTACCATAACACAGTTCCTCCTTGTGTCTTTCTCTATTATTCGGAACGGCATGTTCTCTGTCTGTAATGCCAGAAGACATGCTATTCCTGTCTGTGTTCATTTCTTAATGTTTATAACCTTCCGCAATTATACGTTGATCTCAACCTTAACCCCAAGCAGATCCTTATGTGCATCCAGAACCGGCTGTACCACATTGGCAATAAACGCCTCTGTCTGCTCTTTTGCACGTCCTGTATATCTGGACGGATCCATGGATTTCTGAAGATCCTCAAGAGTCAGGTTAAATGCCGGATCCGCAGCGATCAGTTCAAGAAGGTTGTTATCCTTGCCTTCTACCTTCACGTTCTTGCCTGCTTCCATGGAAAGCTCACGGATACGCTCATGAAGCTCCTGACGGTCTCCACCTGCCTTAACTGCATCCATCATGATATTCTCAGTCGCCATGAACGGAAGCTCGGACATCAGTCTCTTCTCAATAACCTTCGGATAAACAACCAGTCCGTCTACAACATTGAGGCAGAGATCCAGGATTCCGTCAATTGCAAGGAATCCTTCCGGAACGCTGAGACGCTTGTTTGCAGAGTCATCCAGAGTTCTCTCAAACCACTGTGTCGCAGATGTGATAGCCGGATTCAGGGCATCGATCATCACATATCTGGACAGGGAAGCGATTCTCTCACTTCTCATCGGGTTTCTCTTATATGCCATGGCGGAAGATCCGATCTGGGATTTCTCAAATGGCTCCTCCACTTCTTTCAGATGCTGAAGAAGACGGATGTCGTTGGACATCTTATGTGCACTTGCAGCGATTCCCGCAAGGATATTCAGCACACGGGTGTCCACTTTTCTGGAATAAGTCTGTCCGGAAACCGGATAGCAGGACTTGAATCCCATCTTCTCGGCGATCATCGGATCGATCTTGTCGATAGTCTCCTGATCTCCGTCAAAGAGTTCCAGGAAGCTTGCCTGTGTACCGGTTGTTCCCTTGGAACCAAGAAGTTTCATAGTGCTTAATACATACTCAAGGTCCTCAAGATCCATCAGGAATTCCTGTGTCCAGAGAGTTGCCCTCTTACCTACTGTTGTCGGCTGTGCCGGCTGGAAATGAGTAAATGCCAGAGTTGGCTGATCTTTATACTGTGCTGCAAACTTGGAAAGCTCCGCGATCACGTTCACAAGTTTCTTGCGGACAAGTTTCAGTGCCTCTGTCATAACGATAATGTCGGTGTTATCTCCTACATAACAGGAGGTTGCTCCCAGATGGATGATGCCTTTTGCCTTCGGGCACTGTACACCAAACGCATACACGTGAGACATTACATCATGGCGAACCTGACGCTCACGCTCCTTAGCCACATCATAGTTGATATCATCCGCATGAGCTTTCATCTCATCAATCTGCTCCTGGGTGATGTTAAGGCCAAGCTCACGTTCCGTCTCAGCAAGTGCGATCCACAGCTTTCTCCATGTGCGGAATTTCATGTCCGGGGAAAAAATGTACTGCATCTCTTTGCTTGCGTACCGCTCTGACAGCGGGCTTACATATCTGTCTGTATTCATTATTATCCTCCTGATTACATACATCCGGGCCGGAATGGCGAATGATCCGTTATCTGCCCGGATCTGGTTAATTCACGCCTCTTGAAATTATATAACATTGCCTCTTCAAAAGCAACCGTTTGTTACTCCATACCCTGATGGAATTTTCCCAGAAATTCCTTCATTCTGCCATTATCGGAAGAAAATACCTCCTGTGGGGTTCCCTCCACCGCGATCACACCCTTGTCCATAAAGATGATGCGGTCGGAAATATCTCTTGCAAAATTCATCTCATGGGTGACGATCACCATGGTGATATGCTCCTGTGCCAGATCCTTGATAACCTTCAGGATCTCACCGGTGAGCTCCGGATCCAGTGCAGATGTCGGTTCATCAAAAAACAGGATCTTCGGATTCATGCAGAGGGCACGGGCAATGGATACTCGTTGCTGCTGTCCTCCTGAAAGCTGGAAAGGATACGCATTTTCCTTATCTGCAAGACCCATTTTTTTAAGAAGACTTCTTGCCTGGGCATAGACTTCGTCTTTTTTTCTTTTCTGCACTTTTAAGGGTGCGTCTACGATATTTTTCATTACGGAAAAATGCGGGAACAGATTAAACTGCTGGAACACCAGTCCCACATCTCCGGTTTTGATGATCTCGCCGCTGTCCGGTGTCTCAAGACCTGTGGCACAGCGCAGGATGGTGGACTTGCCGGAACCGGAAGGACCGATGATACTTAAAACTTCCCCCTCTTCCACATCAAGCGAAATGTCTTTGAGAACTTCCAGCCCGTCAAAGCTTTTTTTGATATGTTTCATTTCAAATAATTTCATATTCTGTACTCTCCATTCCGGTTAACGGTAGTAATTCATGCTCTTTTCAACCTTCTGCATCACAACTGCCACGATCAGATTGAATACATAATAAAATACAGCAGCGATCACAAAGGGCATCATGGTCGTCTGTGCACTTGCGATCTGCTTGGCAATGGTAAACATCTCCGCTACTGCCACAACAAAGGCAAGGGAAGTATCCTTGACCAGTGTAATAACTTCATTGGTAATGGATGGCAGGATCCTTTTGATCACCTGTGGAAGGATGATGCGGAAAAACGTCTGCACTTTATTGTATCCGAGGATCTTTGCAGCCTCATACTGACCAACCGGCATGGACTCAATGCCGCCACGGTAGATTTCTGCAAAATAAGCCGCATAGTTGATGGCAAATGCAATAAATACAGCGATCAGGCTGTATCCCATGGAAATACGGATTCCGAAGATAAAATACGGGCCGAAGTATACAACCATCAGCTGCAGCATCAGCGGAGTTCCTCTCATAATGGATATGTACGCGGATACAATGGCACGGATCACTTTGTTTTTGGACATTCTGCCAAAACAGATCAGAAGTCCCAGCGGCAGAGAAAACAGCAAAGTCACAAAAAAGATCTCAATAGAGACCAGCATTCCTCCTGCCAGCTGCTGAAGCATTACACTAAAACTCATTTTTTTCCTCCTGGTTCGGAGTATCTGTCCCATTTATCGGACTGATACCTGTAATTCCTGTAAACAACAGGAAATGAGCGTGCCCGGCAGCTCTTCATACGCCGAAGCACCCTCATTTCCTTTTTATGCAGAAGCTTCAAAAACTTCTGCTATGTTTCTTATTTCTCCTGCTGTTGGATAGTTTCTGAAAAAATATCTTCACAGCTTTTGCTGTAATCTGAGACTGGATCACTTAGATTCAGAATCCGCTTCTTTCTCTGTGCTATCTGCACTTTCCTCTGTGTCAGCTTCTGCTGAATCGGAATCTGAGTCCTCCTTATCCTCGCTGATGCAGAGCATACTCTTATCCAGCTCATATTTATCTGCAAGCTTATCAACTTCGCCGGACTCGTCAAGTTTCTCAACTTCTGCCCATACCAGATCTTTCAGCTCATCGTTACCTTTCTTGAATCCGATGCCATACTGCTCATTCTGGATCGGCTCGTCAAGGATCACGTATTTATCCTTGCCTCTCTGTGAAAGCTGATAATTGGCAACACCAATATCAACAGCAACCGCATCTGCAGCACCAGAATCAATGTTCATAAATGCGGTGTTGTAATCCGGGTTCTCTGTGAGAGATGCGAAGCTGTCCTTCAGATCCTTGTTATCATCGTTGTTCAGTGCGTCCAGTGCAGCGGATGCAGCCTGTACAACTACGTTCTTACCCTTAAGGTCTGCAAGTTTCTCGATTCCGGAATCCTTGGCAACCACGATTACCTGTTCATTGTTGATGTAAGGATCTGTCCATGTATAATCATCCTCACGTCCGTTGATGGTAAATCCGTTCCAGATACAGTCAATGGTTCCGGAATTCAGTTCCATGTCCTTGGAATCCCAGTTGATCGGCTTCTTAACAAGCTCCCATCCAAGATTATCACATACTTCCTGAGCCAGGTCAAGGTCAAATCCTACATAATCACCATTATCATCCTTATATCCAAATGGCGGGTACTCAGCATCAAATCCTACGATCAGGGTCTTATCCTCAACACCTGCCTGTACACTTACTCCTGTTACCATCATTCCTATTGTCATCGCTGCCGCCATTACTACTGCAACTGTTCTCTTCTTCATGATTGTTCTCCTTTTTTTCGTTATTCCTTTATCACGTGGTCACTCTACCACGTGAAAGCGTATGGTTATAGTACCATACCAAAAAGGAGCTGTCAAGAGCAAACCTTCTGCTGTGCCAGATAATCTTTGTATTTCTTTCTTGCGGTTTTTAAATAGGCTCTGGAAATAGGGATCTCAGTCTGTCCAATTACAAAACTGTTCTTTTTGAGTGTGTTCACTTTCTCCAGATTGATGCAAAAGCTCTGATGGCATCTCATAAAATTACTGTCGGAAAGCTGTCCCGCAAAATCTCCCAGACGCGCTCTGCAGCTGAGTTTCTTTCCGTCGGTAAGGTGGAAGGTTACATTATGGAGGCTGCTGGATATGTACGCCAGACTGTTATGCTGGAGTGTATAAACCTGAGTTCTGTAATGAAAATGCAGCGCCTTTCCGCCTTCTCTTTCACAGGTGGTCAGGATAGGTAACAGCACATGCTCCAGTTCTCCGCTTTCTACAGGTTTCGTCAGATAATTAAAAGCAAATACCTCAAAAGCTTCTTTATAAAATTTCTCATTTTCCGCTACCATGATGACCGGAATATAATTTCCCCGAAGCCGTATCGCACGGACTGTCTCCAGGCTCTTTCCATTTTCACCATCCAGACCCATAAATACCACATTACAGATCTTATGCCCTTCCGTCAGTCCGTCAAGAAGGCTCTGCCTGCTACGGTATATCAGGATCTCCGCATCCGGAAGCAGCGTTGAAAGCTGTCTGTAAAGCTTCTGAGCATCTTTTCGTATTTCATCACATACCGCAATAGTTATCACTGCCATGGTTCTGGTTCCCTCCGCCCTGTTCTTTCTTGATATGATCTATTCTATTTTCAAAAAAACTGTCTCGCAATATGTGCCACCAATTGTGCTCGGATTTTTTACAAATAATTGCAATTCCTGATCTGTTTTTGTATAATAATGCCACAAGTATGAAAAAAGGAGAATTATTATGTCTGACTTCAGCAGCAAATGCCGTGAATATCTAAAAAATACAGGAGAAACGGTATACCAGTTATCTGCATCCTCAGGCCTTGACCGTACCTCTCTGCAGCGTATGATCACAGGCAAACGTCTGCCTGGAATGGATTTTGTCCGTCAGTTCTGCGATTCGATCCGGATTAATCCATCCCAGCGTCAGGAACTGATTGAATTATATAAAATCGAAAAAATTGGAAAAGAAATTTACTATAATCGGAAATACATCCAGGAACTTCTCCGTGTGATCAGCACCCAGCAGATGCTTTTCTCCTCTGGTTTTCACAGTCTTACTTCTCTTCCGTTTTACAGTGGAGACTTTTCACTTGATGTGGAAAAAAAAGTTTTAAACCTTTTTGAAGATATCCTGCTCTCCGGTTCCGACGAAAAGATCTGCACCAACATTCCTGCAAACTGTCGGCTTATTGTACAAGTTTCTGCACATCTCTATCCGGAATATCAAAAGCTTCCTCCTGTTATCCAGATTCTTCCGCTTCACCAGAATCCTACCGCATCACCGGACTATAATATGAACCTGGAAACTTTTTTGTGTACCATTCTTCCGATCCTGTGCGGCTTTCTCAATTATCAGCCCTACTATTATTACACCCAGGCCGGAAGAGAACTTTCCTGTTATGAATTGTTTCCGTTTTTCTTTATTACAGAAAAGAAACTCCTGCTTATTTCTTCTGATATGTCAACTTTCATATCTACAGAAAATCCGGAAGTTATACATTCCTATCAGCAGGAATTTCAGAAAATCCTGGAAAACTCCAGCCGTTTTTTCCAGCAGTCGGATTCTCCTTCACAGATCCTGGAGATTTTCGGTTCCATTATGAACACCAATATTACAACAAACTTTGCGCTGGAGTCTCATCCATGTCTTGCGTTGATGTCCTATGGACCCGACTTTGTACAGGCCCTCTTTGAAAACAGAGATATTGATCATTCCAACTCTGTTTATACACAACTGGTTTCTATTTTAAAACAGCCGCAGTTTGCCTTTACAGAAAACGACACTTCCTGTAACTATTTCACCCTGAATGGAATCCGGAAGTTTGCACAGACCGGTCTTCTGGACGGTCCATATTCCTATCATCAGACACCACTTCCAAAAGAAGAACGGAGAAAATCGATCCAGCACATTCTTGACACAGATATGGGCGGTGAAAAATGCAAGATCCTTAAGCATTCTGTCCTCCCTGAAACGGGAATCCATCTTGAAGTTCTGTCCGATTATTCTGTTTTTCTCTGTTTTCTTTCCAAAGAAGATACTTTTATGTGCGTTTATCTGAAAGAAACCAGTATCGGACAGGCTCTGGACGACTATCTCTCTTCTCTTTCCGAAGAAGAAGCTGTCTACACAAAAAAAGAAGCCCGGAAGATCCTGCTGGGACTTCTTGAACAGCTTTAAGAGCCTGTACTTCTGTGATATTCTCTTGTAAGATCCTCCAATATCCTGTCAGTCTCTCCGGGTGCAATCTTCTGCTCCGGGAGGCTGATAAACTGTTCCAGAGCTCTGGCAGTTTCTTTTTTTACGGAATCCTCTGCCTTCAGATCTTCCTGTATCTTTTCAAATTCTTCCGGTGTATGCACACTTCGGTAAGCCAGAAGATAAATCTTCAGTGCCTTTTCTGACTGGTTTACCTTCCATGCAGCAAAGAAACAGTCCAGTGCCTTATCCATCTGAAACAGATAACTGTAAGCACATCCCTGATTATGCAGAATCCGCTCTCTCATTTCTCTGGAGATTTCTCTGGAATCTTTTTCCAGAAGCTTCTGATAAACACGGATTGCGTTCACGTACATCCGGTTTTCCATGAGGGCATCCCCTTTTCTCTTTTCCCGTATCTCCTCGGATTCCTTATTTCTTCTTTCAATCCTTCCATTCAGGATACGAAGTTCTTCATAAGCCAGATAATTGATCTCTTTAAATATCGGATACAGAATTTCCTCCAGACCTGCCTCTTTTCCAATGAAAGGTCGAAGCTTCGCCGCAAGTTTTGGAAGTTTCAGTTCCTCATCCAGCCAGGTACACAGCTTATTACTGATAAGAGAACGATCCACAAGGTAAAGATTATTATAAAGATAATAGCAGAGTTCTTCTATGGAATAAATATTCGTGCTGATATTTTCAATGTAAAATGGTTTCTCTGCTTTCTTTACCTGGCATAAAATATATCCGCTCATACCTGTTTCCTTTCTTCTGTCTCATCCCAGCGTACCAGTTCTTTCCATGTCTTCCCGCTGGATGGATACATTTCCCCAAATCCAAGATCCTTTACTGTGATCTCACAGTCTTTCGATGATACGTATTTCAACGTAAGTGCAAGTCTGGTCGTCCGGTTTGGTCGTTTTGGCAAACCTTTAAGCGCCATTGCCACCCGCTTTCTCTCCGTTTCATCCGGAAGATTTACTACAAAGACCAATTCTTCCGTATCATCCAGGATCAGTTCACACTCTGCATTGCATTCATACCAGTTGCTGCCGCCTTCGATCAGCGGATAATACGCAGGAGAACCCATCACCCGCATATCCATTCCCACATCCGCAGTAACCAGGGAATCGCTTAAATATCTGTACCCTTTTAATTTTTTGTCTTCAAGTCTGTCCTTACCGGCGATGCAGGCTCCTTTTGCAAAGAGATTGTTTCCGTAAAATACTTTGCGTCCCTGATGACACAGAAGCTTTACTGACTGCTGTGCCCACTGCTGGTCGAACCCTTCTCCTGTGATCTGCACACTGGAAAAAAGTTCTTTTCCAAGAGTTTTTGTTATAAAACGGCAAAACTCCACATCACGGATCTCATCCTCCGTTTCAAGCGTTGTACTCACCGGTTCTTCGAGATTGACAAGTATAGGTCTGGATGCAGCATTGATCGTCAGCTTACGAAACGCAATTTTATCTCCATCAAACGCATACCAGGCCACACTTCGGTTCCAGGTTTCTCTTTTCTGGCCCAATGCATAGTAATAAAAACTTTCCCCGTAATCCATAAGCATGTATTTCTCTGCCGGAAAACCGGCAATTCCACAGGCCTTCTGATAATTACGCACCTGTATGGCATCAAGCTCAGGAGAAGTGATACACATGCACTTTGTGTTTTTTACAATGTCCTGAATTCCAAGAAATTTCAGCATTCCTTTCAGGAAATGAGCAAGGAGCTCTGCCGGCTCCTTATCCTCTCCCGCCACCTGTATGCTTTCTTCCTTCTGGCAGATATCATAAATATTTCCGAGCATGATCCCGCCTTTTTCTCTGGAAAAATACTGTGCTTCCAGGCCCACACAGTAATCGTTCTGCTCTGTACGGTAACAGATACAGCCCGGAGCCTCATACTGGCTGGTTCCCACTTTCATGGAAAGAGAACGGGCCTCTTCTGCTTTTCTGTCATAATAGCAGATCTGTGTATATTCTTTTCCAATATCGATTCCTATCAGCAAATCTCGAATTTCATTCATCTTTCCGGTTCCTTCTCTATGACAAACATTTCATTGACGTACTGTTCCTGCCGGAGATACTGTGAAAGTTTCTCCTTCACTTCCGGATCTTTCTCCAGTTTTCTTGCACAGAGGATCTGATTGATCAGCTGATATTTACTGGAAGCTCTGTCATCCGTCAGATTCATGGTCAGCATTTTCTCTTCAGTCCTGTGCACACCGTTTTCATCTTCTGTCTGAAAATAATAGTGCAGAGTCTCACCGTAAAACAGAGTAAACGTCTTGGTAAAAATTCCCTCATAGACATTACGCAGCGGCTCGCTCTTATATTCCGGCATGGTTCCAAGTCCTGTATCCAACAAATAATACAAAGTAACAGAAGTCTCAGGCGAAGCATGATATTCTACAAAAGTCTTATCATCCAGCTGATACGGGCGCAGGATCCTCTGATCCAGATCATGGAAAAACTCAAATACCATATCATCTTTTACGCAGGAAGCCAGAATTTCTTCCTCCAGAGCAAGTTCTTCCTCCTCGGATGCTTTTTCTTCGGAAAGTATTTTCAGAAGTTCCAGGTCACAGATTCTGTCTGTTGGCCATTCTTTCCGTTTGCAGATTTTGAGATATTCTCTGAGACACGGAGTCTCCGGCATCCCCTTTACAAACATTCCATAAGCCATCTGTGTCAGGTAAGCTCCGATCACCTGTTCCTTTCCGGAATGACTGATATAAGATTTCAGGATCTTTTCGCCTTCTTCCCGGTAATCTGCAGTGAACATCAGAAGCGAAAGTATCCTTTCCTCCAGGCTGTACGTATCCATCTCAAAACCGCAGGCACTTTTCCAGATATCCAGAAGTTCTTCCACAGGACCAAACCGGAATTTCATCAGATACTGAAGGATCACTTCATCATAAATTCCATTTCTGTATACATGGGAAGAAAGTGCGATCAGCTCTTCATCTTCCGTACAGTCACAGCGAATGATCATCCGGCTTGCCAGTTTCAGCAGCTCACATTCCTCTACTCCTTCAAAGCCAAATGCCTCCACAACGCTCATTGCCTGTGGGAACAAGCCTCTCTGGATGAGGATTTCCAGCAGTATCTTCTTATCGACCATAGCATATTCCCGATAGTCCATCATTTCCAGGCAGGCATCCAGATCTTCTCCCTGTACATGATCCCTGTAATATTCCAGGATCCGTTTTCGAACAGCATCTCTGTATTCTCCTGTAAACGCAGATGAAAGGACCAGCTTCTGAAAAATCCCCAGATTTGTGCGGCAAATATCCTGTGTCTGGCAATAATAAAGCAGCACACCTGCTTCATCTGCGCCCTTTTCCAATACTGTCGGTACCATTTCCCTGTCGTCAAAAAGTGGTGTCATGTTATAATCCACTGTTGACGCATAGCGTCTCTGTTTTTCGTCCTGAAAGATCACTGCAGCATCTTCTGTATAGATCCTCGGATAGGCGATTCCATGCACACAGGGATAAATTTCTTCCTGTTTCATCTGTCTGTGACGAATGATCACGCTGCGTACCTTGGGATCATCTGTATACAGGCGGTACGTAAACATCCTTGAAGCAATAACCTGTGCTTCCTCCGTATTTGCCGGTTCGCGCATAAATTCCTGATAGACAGCAGCATAATTTTCATTCATTCTTCCTTCTCTCAGCTTGCGCATGGCAAAATCTCTCATGCTGTCCCGATAGCTTTCGTAAGTCTGCGGATCCTGCTCTTTCCGGGCGATGATGCAGGCATAAAGATACGCTCTCTTGGAATCTCCGAGATTATTGTTATTATAAGTAAAATACATAAGCAGCGGCTTCGGAAGTACTCTTCTGTAAGAAGTGTCCAGTGTCTCTACATAATATTCATAAAGACGTGTGATCCGGATTCCCTGGTCTACTGCCGCGGAAAACCAGCGGAAATATTCTGCTTTTCGTGGATTTCCCTTCATGATATATTTACAGATCGCTTCTACTGTGTCATCCGACGGAAAAGCCTCACACCCCAGTACCATAGCCCGGTACAGGCTTTCATTAAATGATTTCTCATAACCGGAAAGATAAGCAAGCCGCATCACAAGTTCCTCTGTAAGCATGTTCTCTTTTCCGGCAAAAAGAAATACCTGCGCCCAGAAACGATTCATCCGGTGAAGCAATGACATATCCCGGCAGATGCTGTTCCATGCTTCCAGATACAGAAACGGGCTGGTACATCCTCTTTCAAAAAGCTCTTCCATCAAAAAGATCTTTCTGGATGGGGAAAGAGTCTGATCCATCTCAAATACCAGTTTCAGAAGAATGTAACTGTCCTCTTTCTGCATCTGAAAATTCTGGATCTTACGAAGCGCCTGTTCCTCATCTCTGTACAGTCCTGTCAGGGTACACAGATACAGATAAAGCCCTGCCTGTTCCAGTTCATTATGATTAAAAGATTTATTCTGATAACGTACCAGAATGTCTTCTGCTTTCTGGTCTTCTCCTTCCAGATGGAAAATATACGCTTCCAGAAGCTGATATTCCGGATATTTCAGTCCGCTCTCTCCCATTTTATCCAGTTTTTCATGTGCTTCGGCTGCCCATGTCTGAAAGCCGGTTTTCCCGCATGCAAAAGTCAGATACTCCCTGAGCATGGATACGCGGTACTGTTTCTCCAAAAGGTCAAGATTGACAGAGCTTCCGTTTCCCCTGGACGCCAACACATGATACACCAGTTTCTGATAAGGAGTCCGTACAATGATCTCACCATACTGGTTACCTTTTCCCAGTTTTTCCTTATGGATCACATATTCCACTTCACAGGTACTTCCAATAAAATCTTCTTCCGTCACAACATGTTTCCCTGTTTCCAGGAAGTCCCCATTCACTTCAATATCTGCACGCAGATGGCCCCAGCCGCTTCTGTGAATATAAAAAGACTCCTGTATGGATTCACTGACCTCATAGAAATTCGCCTCTTCTCTGTTCAGATCCAGTGTCACCTTATCTTTGGCACCGGCTGTGATCAGAAATTCCTCCAGATGCTGGTATGTTACCGGCTGCTGAGACATTCCTTCATAAAGAGAACGGAGCTTCTCACTCTGTTCTTTCAGGATCAGGGAAAAATGGCGTTCCGTAAAAAGCCTGTATGCTTCATGGAAATCCTCCTTTGCGATCCGGATAAATTCTTCCATGGAAGTCACTTTTCTGCCTGAACTCTTCACTTCTTCTGTCTGCACTGTTACCTTAAAAGGCAGCCTGTATTCTCCGATGCTGGTAGTAAAACACAACCATCCCGCAAAACTTTCCCCGGGTTTCATTCCTTCTGCATCCACGCCATAAGGCATACGTACTGTCGTACCTGAAAAGCGGTCAAATCCAGGCACCAGTCTCCGATCAGAGGATGTTACAAATCCACTGATCCTGCGATTGTCATCTGTGCCAAAATAAAGTTCGTCTTTCGTCGTTTCTCCTGCTTTCAGAGTGACGGAAATCTCCTCCTGGGAAAACAGAATTTCCGGCTGTTCATAAATAAATTTTCCGTTAAGAAGCTGTTCTATCCTCTTTTTCAAAATATATACTCCTCGTCAATGTACGTTGATTATTAACACTCATGTCTTATGATTATACACCAGATCAGAAACTGGCGCAACAGGATGACACCCCTGTAAATATTCTGTTGGAAAAGCACGAAAAGCACGTCCATTTCATAAACTGTATGGAAATCCCCTTTGAGGTGAATCTTTGAAAACATTTTTGAAACCGCTGTCTGCTGCGGAAGAAAAATTTTATCTTCTGCAGTTCCAAAGGGGCGATCCGGAGGCAAAAAACATTCTCATCGAACGTAATCTCCGTCTTGTGGCCCATGTCGCAAAAAAATACCAGGGTTGCGACGAAGATCCCGATGATCTGATATCCATCGGCACCATCGGCCTGATCAAAGCAATCTCTACTTTTGATCCCTGCCGTACTTCCAAGTTGTCCACCTATGCGGCACGCTGCATTGACAACGAACTTCTCATGATGCTCCGCGCCCGAAAAAAACGATCCAGGGAAGTTTCCCTTTATGAGCCTATCGGAACAGACCGGGAAGGTAATGAGATCAGCCTTCTTGATATCATTGAAAGTCCACCCGTAGATGTTGTGGAAGACTGTTTCCAGAAAGACAGTATTTCCCATCTTCTCAGTCATATCCCTCAGATCCTTACCCAAAAAGAATATGAAGTGATCTGCTGCCGCTACGGTCTGAACGGTCAGGATCCTCTGACACAGCGTGAAATTGCCAGAAATCTTTCCATCAGCCGTTCCTATGTATCCCGCATTGAAAAAAATGCGCTCCGTAAACTCCGAACACTTTTTCCCGAAAAACAGTAAGGGGAGAACGTTCTTTTCGTTCTCCCCTTAAATATCTGTTTTACTCACCTCTTCGAAGAATATCAAATACCTCCGGTGTCTCGTTCAGTTTCACATAAATTCTCTGTTGTGCATGTGGTGCACTTTCCATGGATTCTCCTTCTTCGTTATAAATGGCTTCCACTGTAACCGGGATATTTCTTCCATCCGGTTTCATGATCTCAATGGTTTCCCCCACAGAGAATTTATTTCTCTGTGTCAGTCTTGCCAGACCTCTCTCATCGATCTCTTCCGCAAATCCAAGATAAGTATATTCTCTTACATAGGTATTACTGTCATAGATCTGTGTGTTCTCATCCGGTTTTCCATAGAAAAATCCGGTCGTAAACTGACGGTAGGTACAGTTTGAGATCTGTTCCTGATACCATGGCATATTGGCATGATACTTTTCCGGACTTTCCATACAGTCATCAATGGCCTTACGGTAAGTTCTGGCTACCGTTGCCACATAAAGAGCTGTTTTCATGCGGCCTTCGATCTTCAGGCTGTCAATACCGCTGGTAAGGATATCTTCCATATGTTCTACCATGCAGAGATCCTTGGAATTGAAAATAAAAGTCCCTCTCTCATTTTCAAATACCGGCATATATTCTCCCGGGCGTTTCTCCTCCACAACGGAATATTTCCATCTGCACGGATGCGTACAGGCTCCCTGATTGGCGTCTCTGCCTGCCATAAAGTTACTCAGAAGGCATCTTCCGGAGTAGGAAATACACATAGCTCCATGGATAAACGTCTCAATCTCCATGTCATCCGGAATATGTGCCCGAATTTCCCGGATTTCCTCCAGAGAAAGTTCTCTTGCACTTACCACACGTTTTGCTCCCAGATTATACCAGAAACGGTATGTCTCATAATTGGTATTGTTCGCCTGTGTACTGATGTGGCGCTCAATCTCCGGACAGATTTCCTTTGCATACATAAAGATTCCCGGATCTGCGATAATCAGTGCGTCAGGACCGATTTCCTTCAGTTCCTGAAGATATTCTCTTACGCCTTCAAGATCCCGGTTATGGGCCAGGATATTTACTGTCACATAAACTTTTACACCATGGGCATGGGCAAAAGCAATGCCCTCGCACATGTCCTCTTTTGAAAAATTCTTAGCCTTTGCACGAAGTCCAAAGGCTTCTCCGCCGATATAAACGGCATCTGCACCATATATGACGGCAACCTTTAAAACCTCAAGGCTGCTCGCCGGAACTAAAAGTTCTGGTCGTTTCATAAGCCTGTTCTCCTGTTTTTACACTTACAGCCGCCCCGTCTCCAAGTGGCAGTACCGATGTACGAAGCACCGGGCTGTGGGTCAGCTGCCAGAGGTATTCTCTCATTCTTTTATAAATTGTCCGGTTTCTCCGTTCCACAAGATAATGAGATTCGATAATGTCTCCCTCCTGCAGCACGTTGTCTGATACCAGTACACTTCCCTCTTTCATCAGACGCAGCACATCCGGAAGCCAGTGGATATACTGTCCCTTGGCCGCGTCCATGAAGATCATGTCAAATGTTCCGGTAAGGGTTTTCAGGATCTCACCGGCATCTCCCTCCAGAAGTGTGATCTGGGATTCCCTTCCTGCACGCCTGAAATTATCCTTTGCCACAGGAATCCTTTTTTCGTAATTTTCTATGGTAACGATCTTAAGATCTTTCGGGCCGTATTCACACATAAGAAGTGTGGAGAAGCCTACGGCAGTCCCCACCTCCAGAATTCGCTTCGGCTGTTTTACTGCCAGAAGCATCCTCATAAAACTCTGCATATCCCTTCGGATGATCGGCACCCGGTCCGCAAGTGCCCTTGATTCCAACTCCTGCAGAAACGGAGTATTCCCCATATCAAGAGAATTGATATAGGTCTTCATGCGTTCTTCTACGATCACTGGCTGTTCGATCCTTCCTCACTCTCTTCTCCGGACAGTACCGCTATGATCCTGGTCGGTGTATAAGCTGTACTGAGAAGGTATGTACCGGCCTTGATCTGACCGTGGTACGCGGACATTCTCTCCTGCACTACAAAAGCAGCTGCATCCTTGATAAGCCCTTTCTGCTCCAGAGTCTTACCTACCTTATATGCAGACGCACCTTCTTTTATGACTACAGTTACCTGCTGTCCTTCTCCCGGACTCATGGCCTGCTGATTAAATACATCATATCCAAACTGATATGCGGATTTTCCAACCCAGATCAGAAATACAAGGATACAGATATACAGAGCGATCTTAAATGCCCCTCCAGCCAGAAAAACCCCGGCTCTGCCTGCCTTGTCTCTTGTGTCTGCCATAGTCTTTCTTCCTCCTATAAGTCAGGAATCTGTATGTCTATCCCGACTACCAGCGTTCTGCAGATTCTCTGCATCAGTCTGCACAGTGCAAGCTCGGCGTCAAGATAGGCATTTACTTTCAGGTTCTGTCTCAGACTTGCAGACTCCCGGTTGAGCTGTTCCGCTACCTGGAACAGCTTATCCTTATCAGCCTGGTTCTGAAGTCTGAAATTATCTCCCCGGAATCTCATCACCCTGGCCTTCAGCTCAGGTTCCTTATCAAGCTCCGCCGCCTGTTTCTGATATTCCTGGTATTCGTCGCTTCTGTGCACAGCATCGAGAAGTTTCTCAATGTCTATGCTGATCTCATCCATGTTCCTATGCCTCCATAATGATCGGCAGGATCATAGGACTTCTCTTGGTACGTTTCCACAGATATTCACCAAGTGCATCCTTGACTTCTGTTTTGATCTTGCCCCAGTCTGTGATATTGTTTTCCAGGCAGGAATCCAGTGCGGTTTCCACAACCTGTCTGGCATGTTCCATAAGATCCTCGGATTCTCTTACATATACAAAACCTCTGGAAACAATGTCAGGTCCTGCAAGAACCACATTGCTGTGACGCTCCAGGGTCATAACTACGATCATAATTCCGTCCTCCGACAGATGCTGACGATCACGGAGCACGATATTTCCAACATCACCCACGCCAAGTCCGTCTACGAAAATTGCTCCTGTGTGAACACTTCCTGTCACCTTGGCATCCTGTCCATCCAGTTCCAGTACATTTCCGGAAGAAAGGATGAAGATATTCTCTTTCGGAATTCCCAGATCTTCCACAATATGTTTCTGTGCAGTCAGATGACGGTACTCGCCATGGATCGGGATCGCATATTTCGGTTTCACAAGGGAATAGATCAGCTTGATTTCTTCCTGGCATGCATGTCCGGACACATGGACATCCTGGAAAATAACCTTGGCGCCCTTCATGGACAGCTCATTGATAACCTTGGAAACTGCTTTTTCATTTCCGGGGATCGGATTGGAACTGAAGATGATGGTATCGTTCGGTTTGATGGTGATCTTCTTGTGGATATTGGCTGCCATACGGGAAAGTGCCGCCATGGACTCACCCTGGCTTCCGGTTGTGATCAGAACTACCTTGTCATCCGGATAATTCTTCACCTGATCGATCTCGATCAGAGTATTCTCCGGAATCTGCAGATATCCAAGTTCTGATGCTACAGAAATAACATTGACCATACTGCGGCCTTCCACCGCAACCTTTCTTCCGAAACGGTATGCAGTGTTGATGATCTGCTGCACACGGTCCACATTGGACGCAAAAGTCGCAATGATGATCCTGGATGTACGGTACTCATTAAAAAGATTATCAAATACATGTCCCACCGTACGCTCAGACATGGTAAATCCCGGTCTCTCCGCATTGGTACTCTCACACATCAATGCAAGTACACCTTTCTTTCCGATCTCTGCAAAGCGCTGCAGATCGATGGCATCTCCGAATACCGGTGTGTAATCTACCTTGAAGTCTCCTGTGTGTACCACGATTCCTACCGGAGAGTAAATGGCAAGCGCGGATGCATCCTGGATACTGTGGTTGGTCTTGATAAATTCCACAGCAAAATCTCCGAGATTGATCACCTGTCCGTGTTTTACTTCTTTCAGTTTCGTAGAACGCACAAGATTGTGCTCTTTCAGTTTGTTGCGGATCAGTCCCAGTGTCAGCTTTGTAGCATAGATTGGAACATTGATCTCTTTCAGTACATAAGGAAGGGCTCCAATATGATCCTCGTGTCCGTGGGTGATCACAAATCCCTTAACCTTGGAAATATTTTCCTTAAGATAGGTTACATCCGGGATGACCAGATCGATTCCCAGCATATCATCCTCAGGGAAAGAAAGTCCACAGTCTACCACTACAATACTGTCTTCATACTCAAAAGCGGTGATGTTCATTCCGATCTGTTCCAGACCGCCAAGTGGTATGATCTTAAGTTTTGAGGATGATCTGCGGCTGTTTTTCCGTCCGGATGGTCTGCCGCTGTTCTTAACCGGTCTCTGTGTGTTTCTGCTGCTGTTCTTTACAGCACCGCCTGCGGCTGTTTTCTTCACTGACGGGCGGAATGGTTTATCCTGGCGGTTTTTACCTCCACGATACTGTCTTGTCCTTGATCCGGCATTTTTCTGTCTTGGCACCTGTCTTCTGGCGCCGCCTGCGGAACTTACTGTTCTGCTCTCTGCGTTTCTGTTGTCCTCGTTGTTCTCGCTTTTCAAAAATCGCTCCTCCATTCAAAATTCACGTCATCCAGCATCTGCTGAAAAACCGCATACACGGCCTGAAGCTCACCCTCATCTTCAACCATCTCATAGCAGGCTTCCGTGCTTCCCGGAGCAGAAATGTCCTTCAGAATATATGCGTCTGCTTCCTCATCCTGTGAATCGGACACCAAAAGATAAGTCACACCCGCAATGTTGGTCTGCTCCTCTACGTAAAACTCAGCAGTTGTGCCGTCGTCTGACTGAAATATTATTTTTTCCATATTTAATTCTTCCTTATCCGTTCTTGTAAAAATATCTGTATTTCCGGGTTATGATTCCGATTCTTCCTGCTGCTCTTTCTTATGTGCGGCAGCATCCAGATATCCCTGCAAAATAAAGACTGCTGCTACCTGATCCAGATACTGCTTGCGGTCTTCCTTATGCACGCCGGTCTCTTCCAGGGTGCGGTCCGCCGCCATGGTAGTCAGTCTTTCGTCCCACATAATAACAGGCAGGCCTGTACGTCTCTCCAGCATTTCCTTGAATTCCAGAGATTTCTCGGCCCGCTCTCCTACGGTATTGTTCATGTTCTTCGGATATCCCAGAACGATCTCCGTAACCTGATACTCCGAAATGATCTCTTCAATACGTGCCAGTGTACGGCGAAGCTTGTTCTCCTGCTTGCGCCATACAGTCTCTACGCCCTGGGCTGTCAGACCGAGAGGGTCGCTTACCGCAACTCCCACAGTCTTCGAGCCATAGTCCAGTCCCAGTACTCTCATATTACCGTTCCCAGGACTTGTTCTTGATATACTCGGTGAGAAGTTCCTCTACCAGCTCATCACGCTCCACTTTCATGATCATGCTTCTCGCACCCTTGTGGCTTGTGATATAAGTCGGGTCTCCGGACATAATATATCCTACGATCTGATTCACCGGATTGTATCCCTTCTCATCCATTGCATTGTACACCAGATCCAGGACTTCCTTTACCTGAAGCTCCTGATCCGGTTTTGTTCTGAAATACTGTGTATTTCCCAGATTATTTTCTGCCATTGTCTCTCACGTCCTTAAAATATATTCTTTTTTATTTTAATATATATTTACATAAATTACAATCTTAAATTTAACGCGGATTGCGAATACAAACTGTCAACATACGATTCAGCGCTTTATTTTACAACTTCACCGGTCATGATATGCTCTTCAAGGAACCTCTCTGCCTTTACTCTTATGATATCATTTACACCATAATTTTCAGATTTCGGTACCGCTGTTTTTATATATTCACGGCTGTGTCCCAGATACCAGGTCCGGCCATCGTTTGTATACTCTTCCTCGATCAGAACTTCCAGTTCTTTTCCGATCATGGACTTTTCATAATCACTTGCATGGCGGTGATGCATTTCGATCATCTTTTCGCTGCGTCGGGCTTTTTCAGCCTCTGTCAGCTGGCCATCCATGGCTGCTGCCTTCGTTCCCTGCCTTCTGGAATATTTGAAGATATGGGTCTCATAAAAATGGATACCATCTACAAAATCATAAGACTTCTGGAATTCTTCTTCAGATTCCTGTGGAAAACCTACGATCACATCCGTAGTCAATGCCGGATTTCCATAGACTTCTCTTAAAAGCTCACACCGTTCTCTGTACTCCCCGCTTCTGTATCTGCGGTTCATCCTTTCCAGAGTCTCATCACAACCGCTCTGCAGGGAAAGATGGAAATGTGGGCATACCTTTGGCAGCGCTGCAATCCCCTCGGCAAATTCTCTCGTAACGATTCCCGGTTCCAGAGATCCCAGGCGGATACGCTGGATTCCTTCGATCTCATGTACGGCACGGATAAGGGAAAGCAGTGTCTCTTTTTTCTCCTCCGGAAAATCTACGCCGTAGGAACTTAAATGAATTCCTGTAAGAACTACTTCCTTATACCCTTTTTCTGCAAGGGAATGGACTTCCTTCAGCACACTTTCAATGTTACGGCTTCTGACACGGCCTCTAGCATAAGGAATAATACAGTACGTACAGAACTGATTACATCCGTCCTGAACCTTGATGTATGCCCTTACATGTTCTGCTGTATGATCAATGGAAAGATCCTCATACTCTTTTGTCTGGTTGATCTTAATCACATGGGAGCCATGTCCCGGTTTATTTTCCGCATATTCTGCCAGTGCTTCCACAATATTGATCTTCTGGTTATTTCCAAGTACAAGGTCAATGGCTTCGTCTTTTTCCAGCTTATCACCACCGGTCTGTACATAACATCCCGTTGCTACCACGATTGCTTCCGGATTCATTTTTTTTGCTTTATGAAGCATCTGTCTTGATTTTCTGTCTGCAATATTCGTTACCGTACAGGTATTGATTACATAAATATCCGCTCCCGGCTCAAAAGGCACAATCTCATATCCTGCCTCCTCCAGAAGCTGCTGCATGGCCTCAATTTCATAGGCATTTACTTTGCAGCCCAGGTTGTGTAATGCAACTCTATTTCCCATTTTTCCTCACTTTTTTTACACTTTAACTAATTATTAAAACAATTTTTATCTCTTTTTACCTTGACTTTTCTGGGGCCGACAGGTAAGATGAAAGCTGTAAATACAAAAATCTATCAAGGGAGGTTATTATAATGAAAACAGCTAAAATCTCACTGAACTCCATCGATAAGGTGAAGGCATTCGTAAACGAGATCAGCAAATTCGACTGCGATTTTGATTTAGTATCCGGAAGATATGTGATCGATGCAAAATCCATCATGGGTATCTTCAGCCTGGATCTTTCCAAGCCGATCGACCTCAACATCCACGCAGACGGCGCTGCTCTGGATAACGTAATGCAGATTATTTCCAAATATACAATCGACTAATCTATGATGTATATTTGAGAGGAACTGTATTGGATACAGTTCCTCTTTTTTCATGTTTTCAGAATTTTTCTGATCTCAATGATCTCCCTTTTTCTGATACCGTTTGATAATCCCAGGGAACCTCCAAAGCGGGGTTCCCTGATTGTTTTTTCTTACAGAAAAACAATCACTGAATTTCAATGATCTCTGTGGTATTCAGAGCAGTCTCCATCAGCTCATCGATCTTCTCAGAAAGTTTCTGCTCGGAACAGCGGATCACCTTAAGATTCGGCTTGGTTACCGGATGTTTTGCAACAAAGATGGTACAGCAGTCCTCAAACGGCTGAATGGATGTCTCAAAAGTATCGATCTTTCTGGAAATCCGAACAATCTCCTCTTTATCAAAACCGATCACCGGACGATATACCGGAAGTGTGCAGACCTCGTTTGTGGAAGCAAGACTCTGTAATGTCTGGCTTGCGACCTGACCGATACTCTCACCTGTGATCAATCCGAGACAGCGGTCTTTTTTTGCAAAATGCTCGGCAATACGCATCATGTATCTTCTCATAATGATGGTAAGCTCATCATGTGGGCACTGGTCGTAAATATAAAGCTGGATATCTGTAAAATTAACTACATGGAGACGGATCGGTCCGCTGTATTTGGCTACCAGGCGGGCAAGATCCACGACCTTCTGTTTTGCACGCTCGCTGGTGTAAGGCGGTGCATGGAAATATACCGCATCGATCTTAACGCCACGTTTTGCGATCATGTAACCGGCAACCGGGCTGTCGATTCCGCCAGAAAGAAGCAGCATGGCTTTTCCGTTTGTTCCGATAGGCATTCCGCCTGCGCCCGGAATGGTCTGGGAATATACATAGATCTTGTCACGGATCTCCACAGAAAGATCCAATTCCGGATGATGAACGTCTACACTTGCCTCCGGGAACGCATCCAGGATACGTCCGCCAAGCTCTGCGCTAACTTCCATGGAGCTAATCGGATAGGATTTCTTTGCACGGCGTGTCCAAACCTTAAAGGTTCCGTTAAAGTCCGGATGCCACTGTTTCATATAGCTTACTACGTCTTCGGCAAGTTTCTCAAAGCCCTGCTCTTCGTAGATCATAACCGGGCAGATACCTACGATACCGAATACGTGCTGCAGTGCGTCTACAGCCTCATCGTAATCATAATTCTCCGGGCAGAATACATAGACTCTTCCCTGCTCTTTTTTTACTTCAAAATCTCCCTCGATCTTGGAGAGCGCAATCTCCATCTGATGTACGAGAGCATCTTCAAAACGGTAGCGGTTTTTTCCCTTCAGGGCGATTTCCGCATATTTGATCAAAAATGCATGTACTAACATAAAAATTCCTTTCTTGTGTGTTCTCTATCGACGTGCATACCTGCGTAACATCGGGATGGTTTTTCCCAGGGCTTCCAGGCAGTAATCTACTTCTTCGAAAGTATTCTCCTCACAGAAACTGATGCGGACGGTACTCTCCACATCTGCTCTTGAAAGTCCCATAGCTGTCAGTGTTGCACTTGGTTTTCTCTTATGACTGGAGCAGGCACTTCCTGCGGAAATATATACTCCGAATTCTTCCAGTGTATGGAGCAGGACTTCGCTTCGGACCCCGTGGAAAGTCACACTCATGATGTGCGGTGCCCCTTCTCTTAAAGGCATTCCGTTGATGGTGATGTCTCCAAGCTTTGAAAGTCCCTCTGCCATCCGTTCTTTCAGGTCATAAAGGTGCTGTATTTTTTTATCAAAATCTGTGTATACCATATCTGCGGCAACGCCAAGGCCTGCGATCCCCGGCACATTGTCTGTTCCGGAACGCATACCGTTCTGCTGTCCGCCGCCAAGGATCTGCGGCTGTACTCTTACTTTTTCGTTAATATAGAGAAAGCCTACGCCCTTTGGTCCATGGATCTTGTGGCTGCTCACAGAAAGAAGATCGATCCCCAGCTTTTTCGGATAGATACGATACTTTCCGAATGCCTGGATGGCATCTACATGAAAAAGTGCTTTCGGGCTTTTTTCGTGGACGAGCTTTCCGATCTCTTCTACCGGCATCACAGCTCCCACTTCATTGTTCACATACATCACAGACACCAGGATCGTATCCGGGCGCAGAGCTGCTTCCAGCGCTTCCAGTTTCACAACTCCCTGATGATCCACAGGAAGGATGGTCACCTCATAACCCTGGTCTTTCAGATAGGCAAAAGGCTGGGCCACTGCCGCGTGCTCCACTGCCGTTGTAATGATATGGTTTCCCATACGCTTGTTGGCTTCCACGCCGCCGATAATAGCAAGATTGTCCGATTCTGTTCCACCGGAGGTAAAAAGAATCTCTTTTTCATTCACTTTCAGTAATTTTGCAAGGGTCTGGGCACTTCTGCGGACATAATTCTCCGCTTCCATTCCCTTTTTATGCATGGCAGAAGGATTTCCGAAATCTTCTGTCATGGTTTTGCAGACAATATCCTTTACTTCATCGAAGCATCTCGTTGTCGCGGAATTGTCAAAATATGCTTCCATAATCTATTCATCCTCCAGTTGAAACATCAGAACAGAAAGTACTGCGAGTCCCGCGGTTTCTGTCCGTAAGATCCGGTGTCCCAGGGTGATGGGTTTCGCACCGGCTTCCATGGCATCTGCCACTTCCTGCTCTTCAAAACCACCCTCAGGGCCGATAAAGACACCGATGCTTTTTCCCGGTTCGATCGACCGGATCAGTTCCTTTGTCTCTTTCATCCCTTTTGCAAGTTCATAAGGGATCAGCAGAACATCCAGTTCTTTTGCGTAAGCAAGAGCTTCTTTAAATGTCATCACAGAATGGACTTCCGGAACAAGCATACGCTTGGACTGTTTTGCCGCACTTTCCGCAATCTGCTGCCAGCGGGATACTTTTTTCTCTGCTTTTTTGTTATCCAGTTTTACCACACATCGTCTGGTTGAAACCGGAACTACGGAATATGCCCCAAGCTCCACAGCTTTCTGGATGATCAGCTCCATCTTATCAGCCTTCGGCAGTCCCTGAAAAAGATAAATACGGTTCTGCAGCTCATAATCCGGCTCCTGTACATAGAGGATATGAAGCAGGACTTCATCCTCCCCCGCGTTTTCGATCACACAGTGATATTCTTTTTCCTTGTCGCTGATCCAGAGCTCCTCGCCTTTTTTCATACGGAGCACGTTTACGATATGGTTGACGTCACTTCCTGTGATATGGATCTCATGTCTGTCCCCGTCAATCTGATGAGGTTCCACAAAAAATCGCTGCATGAGATCAGTCCTTTCTTGCTGTCACAGATACCCACTCGCCCTGATGAGTCACCTCAACAAGAGTCAGACCAGCGTCTTTTACAGCCTTCACTACGACATCCTCCTTTACATCCAGAATGCCTGATGTAATGTAGTAAGCGCCTTTTTTCATCTGTGCAACGATCACCGGAGTCAGCGGTACCAGAACATCTGCCAGAATGTTTGCAGTTACGATATCATATTTCTCATATCCAACCTGATCCTGAACTTCTTTGTCATCGATGATGTTTCCGATCATCATGTCAAAGGATTTCTCCTCGATCTGGTTTGCTTCCTTATTTTCGGATACTGCCGGAACGGCACATGGATCAAGGTCTGTACCAACTACATGGCCTGCACCAAGCTTCAGTGCAACGATCCCCAGGATTCCACTTCCGGTTCCCACATCAAGGATCTCCATTCCCGGCTTCACAAATTTCTTCAGCTGACGGATCACAAGCTGTGTGGTCTCATGCATTCCTGTACCAAAGGCAGTTCCTGGATCAATGTGGAGGATCATCTTGTCCTTATCTTCTGCCTTCACTTCTTCCCAGGACGGTACGATCAGAATATCATCCACATAAAACTGATGGAAGTACTGTTTCCAGTTATTGATCCAGTCCTTGTCCTCTGTCTGGGATTCTGTGATGGTTGCCTCTCCGATATCCACAAAGCTTCTCAGATCCTCCAGTGCAGCCTTCACATCTTTCAGGATTGCCTCGGTATCCGCATCCTCTTCCAGATAGAAGTTCAGATATGCGATCCCGTCATCTGCTGGTCCTTCCGGCATAATATCCACAAACATCTGTGCCTTATCCTCATCGGTCAACGGCTGCTTGTCCTGGATCTCCACACCTTCAATTCCCACCTCGGCAAGTGTACAGATCACAATATCCTCTGCCTCTGTTTTTGTCTTAAGTGTAAAACGGTTCCATTTCATCTTTTATATCTCCTTATGCTGTATACACATTTACGGATTTTCATTCCAGTCTGTCGCCTGTTTTCTATTGTCCCGAAAACGGGCACTTCTTTTAATATACACGAATACAGAAAAAAAAGAAAGAGGCATTTTGTGCCTCTTTCCTGTTTTCACTTTATTTATTCCTCAAACATTTCCTTAACTTTCTCACGGAAACCTTTTTTCTTCTTTTCGGTTTTTTCGGAAGTCTCGGATGTGCTGTCCTCTGACGGACGGTTTCCACATGCCGCATCAAAAGCTTCCAGAGCTTTCTTTGCTTCCTCATTGAGATTTGTCGGAGTCTGGACTACCAGTGTTACATAGTGGTCACCACGAACGTTCTTGTTACGTAATGACGGAACACCTTTGCCCTTCAGGCGGATTCTTGTATCCGTCTGTGTTCCCGGTTTCACCTCATAGGAAACCTCACCGTCAACGGTATTAATACGCATCTCACCGCCAAGTGCAGCCTGTGCAAATGTGATCGGAGCTGTTGAAAAGATATTCATATCCTGTCTCTGGAAGATCGGATGACGGGCTACATTTACCTCAACCAGCAGATCTCCTCTCGGACCGCCGTTGGTTCCCGGCTCACCTTTTTCACGGATACGGATGCACTGGCCATTGTCGATACCGGCCGGTACAGATACCTGGATCTTCTTTCTGGAAGAGGTATATCCGGTTCCACGGCAGGCACTGCATTTGTCCTTGATCACCTTACCGGTTCCGTTACAATCCGGACAGGTCTGAACATTACGTACCATACCAAACATGGACTGCTGGGTGTAAACGATCTGGCCCTGGCCTTTGCATTTCGGACATGTGACCGGTGATGTTCCAGGTTTCGCTCCGGTTCCGTGACATGTGGTACACTCATCCTTCAGAACGATCTCCAGCTCTTTCTCGCATCCGAAAACCGCTTCCTCAAAAGTAATGTTCACACGTGCACGAAGGTTGGCACCCTTCATCGGTCCATTGTTGGCCCGTCTGGTTCTGCCTCCGCCGCCGAACAGGTCTCCGAAGATATCTCCGAAGATGTCTCCCATATCCGCACCGTTGAAGTCGAATCCACCAAAGCCGCCGGCACCGCCTCCGCCGCCGTTTTCGAATGCTGCATGACCAAACTGATCATACTGTCTTCTCTTGTCGGCATCACTTAAAACGGAGTAAGCCTCTGTCGCCTCTTTGAACTTCGCCTCAGCCTCTTTATCACCCGGATTTACATCCGGGTGATATTTCTTGGCCAGCTTACGATATGCTTTTTTTAATGTTGCGTCGTCGGCGTTTTTATCCACACCTAAGACTTCATAATAATCTCTTTTATCAGCCATTGTAATTATTTCCTACTTGTCTTAGACTTCCTTGTAATCAGCATCTACAACATCATCGCCGTATCCTGCTTCATTTCCGCCCTGGGCACCAGCGTTTCCGCCCATGTTACCCATATCCGGTCCAGGACCAGCCTGACCCTGAGCTCCCTGAGTCTGCTCATACATCTTGGAAAACAGCTTCTGAGCGCTCTCCATCATCTTCTCCTGTGCAGCTTTGATGTCTGCAACCTGAGAATCAGTAAGCTCCTGTGCATTTGCTGTCTGTGCAAGAAGATCCTTCAGTGCATTGAGGTCTGCCTCAACACTTGCTTTATCGTTTGCGTCAAGCTTGTCGCCAGCTTCTTTCAGTGCATTCTCAACCTGGAATACCATGGAGTCTGCATTGTTTCTTGTGTCGATCGCCTCTTTACGTTTCTTATCCTGAGCCTCGAACTCCGCTGCTTCTTTGACAGCTTTGTCGATATCGGAATCGGACATATTGGAACCAGCTGTGATTGTGATGTGCTGCTCCTTACCTGTTCCAAGGTCTTTAGCGGATACATTAACGATACCGTTGGCATCAATATCAAATGTTACCTCAATCTGCGGAACTCCACGACGTGCTGGCGGGATTCCATCCAGACGGAACTGGCCGAGGGATTTGTTGTCTTTTGCGAACTGACGCTCACCCTGTACAACGTTGATATCTACAGCTGTCTGGTTGTCTGCTGCTGTGGAGAAGATCTGGCTCTTCTTTGTAGGAATTGTAGTATTTCTCTCGATCAGACGAGTTGCGATACCACCCATTGTCTCGATAGACAGAGACAGTGGAGTAACATCCAGAAGAAGGATATCACCGGCACCTGCATCACCTGCAAGTTTACCACCCTGTACGGAAGCACCAAGTGCAACACACTCATCCGGGTTCAGGTTCTTGCTCGGCTCTTTGCCTGTTAACTGTCTTACCTTATCCTGTACTGCCGGGATACGGGAAGAACCACCAACCAGAAGTACCTGGCCAAGCTCAGAAGCTGTGATACCTGCATCAGACAGTGCACGGCGAACCGGCTCTGCTGTCATCTCTACAAGATCATGTGTCAGCTCATCAAATTTAGCTCTTGTAAGGTTCATATCGAAATGCTTCGGTCCCTCAGCTGTAGCTGTGATGAACGGAAGGTTGATGTTTGTTGTTGTTGCGGAAGAAAGCTCTTTCTTAGCCTTCTCAGCTGCCTCTTTCAGTCTCTGAAGAGCCATCTTATCATTGCTTAAGTCTACGCCCTCTGTTCTCTTGAACTCAGCAAGCATGTAATCTGTGACTTTCTTATCAAAGTCATCTCCACCAAGACGGTTGTTACCAGCTGTGGAAAGAACCTCGATAACACCATCACCGATCTCGATCACAGATACATCGAATGTACCACCGCCAAGGTCGTATACCATGATCTTCTGCTCTTTCTCATTGTCAAGACCATATGCAAGAGCTGCTGCTGTAGGCTCGTTGATGATACGTTTTACATCAAGACCTGCGATCTTACCTGCATCTTTGGTAGCCTGACGCTGAGCATCGTTGAAGTAAGCCGGAACTGTGATAACTGCCTCTGTTACCTTCTCACCAAGATATGCCTCTGCATCCTTTTTCAGTTTCTGAAGGATCATTGCGGAGATCTCCTGTGGAGAATATTTCTTGTCATCGATGGTTACACGGTAATCGGTACCCATCTCTCTTTTGATAGAGGAGATCGTTCTGTCTGCATTTGTAACTGCCTGACGTTTTGCAGGCTCACCTACCAGACGCTCTCCTGTTTTTGTGAATGCTACAACGGATGGTGTTGTTCTTGCGCCTTCTGTATTTGCGATAACTGTCGGCTGTCCACCTTCCATTACAGCTACACAGCTGTTTGTTGTACCTAAGTCAATACCAATAATCTTTCCCATGATTTTTTCCTCCTGTTTTAGTCTGTATCTGTTAAAATAAAGTTTGTTGTCAGTTAGTTCGCAACCTTCACCATACTGTGGCGTACTACGAAATCCTTGTAGGTGTAACCCTTCTGGAATTCTTCCACCACGATGTTCTCTCCAACCTCTTCATCCTCCACATGCATCACTGCATTATGGAAATCCGGGTTGAATTCCTTTCCCACTGCTTCGATCGGCTTCACACCAAGCTCATCCAGTGTTGTGGTAAGCTGCTTGTAGATCATTTTCATTCCATCTGCAAAAGCATCACCTTCCTGTGCCTGTGCAAGACCTCTTTCGAAGTTATCCACAACCGGCAGGATCTTTTCAACGATCTCTTTTGCTCCGATGATGTACATGCTGGATTTTTCTTTTTCCGTTCTTTTACGGAAATTATCAAATTCAGCCATGGTACGCTTCAGGCGATCGGTAAGTTCCTCCACCTTCTGCTCAGATTTATCTTTTTTCTTCTTTCCGAAGAAGGAAGTTTTTGATTTTTCTTCTTTTTTATCCTCTGAGGCAGCTTCTTCGCCTGGAGTATTGTTTTCTTCCTCCGGCAGATCTTCTCCCTCCGGTGTCAGGTTTTCTTCTTCCTGATCTCCGTCAGTTACGGGGATTTCCTTCTCCGCTTCCTGCTCTTCGGATGTTTTCTTTGTTTCCTCCGACACTTTTTTTCTACCGCCTTTCTAAGTTTTCTTCTTTTTCAAAACGTCATCCAGATGATTCTTAAGTTCCTTCAGACTGTCCACTACATTCTCATAATCCATTCGTTTGGGACCGATGATCCCGATGGTTCCGTACATTCCGTCTCCCAGTTCATATCTGGCAGTTACAATGCTGCAGTCCTTCATGGTCTGGATTGGCATCTCATCACCGATGTAAACCTGGATTCCTGTATTCTCTCCATCTGACATCTGTTCTTTTACAAGATCGGCAAGTTCATGCTTCTCCTCAAATGCGGAGATCAGCTCCGTTGCCTTCTCTTTATCGGCAAGCTCCGGATACTTGAAGATGTTCGTTGCACCTGAAGTATAGATCTCCATATCTTCCTCTTCCACATGAATGGTGGCTGCCACTGCATCCAGAACCGTTGCCACCACACCGCTGTGGCTGCCTGCCTGTTCCTTCAGTCTGGCGATCATCCCAAGATTGATATCCTGGATCGGGATCCCATTGAGATTGGTGTTAAGAAGAAGATTCAGTTTCAGGATCGTCTGGTCGTCCATTTCCTCATCCAGATTGATGATCTGGTTCCGGACTGTGTTGTTGTCACTGACAACTACTGCCACAAGCTGAAGCTCGCTCATTCTCGACAGCTGGATGAACTTGATCTTGTTGCCACTGTACTGCGGAACGGAAACCATGGTAGCATAGTTGGTATTGGAAGCAAGAACTTTCGCAACCTTCTTAAGCACCTTATCCATCTTATCTGTCTTCTCAATGATCAGATCTCGCAGCTCTGCAACCTCTGCTTCCTTCTCCTTCATCAGCTCATTGACGTAAAGTCTGTAGCCTTTATCTGAAGGAATCCTTCCTGCTGAGGTATGAGGCTGGACGATATAGCCCATATCTGTCAGGTCTGACATTTCATTTCGGATCGTTGCGGAACTGACATTGAGATCCGCATACTTGGAAATGGTCCTGGAACCAACCGGTTCTCCGGTTTCCATATAGGTCTTGATGATTGCTTTTAAGATTTTTTGCTTGCGCTCATTCAACACCTCTTCCATGAATCCATCTCCTTTCCTTTTTATTCTTTCCTGACGGATGTTGATTCTTTTTTTACATCTGTTAGCACTCATTTTAGTGGAGTGCTAACATCTACAGTCTTTAAGATATCACCATGTAAAATATTTGTCAATATGTTTTGAAAAAAAGTTCTTATTTTTTCAAAACAAAAAAAGCATCAGTACGATGCTTTTTTGTAATACTGGTCTATGCAGTTCTGTGCCCCGGCAAAAAATTCCGCTTCTGTTTTCTGTCCCAGCATATATTTCTGAAATTCCGTTCCCATGGACGAAACGGCTTCTATGGAATCGGCACACAGTGGTCTTGCTTTCAGCTTATAATCTTTCAGATATTGCCGGATCATTTCAATGCCATCCAGATCAAAATTCTTATCCTCGATCACATCCAGTCTTGCCGGACACATTTTTGTCAGCTGTCCGTAATTTTTACTGGCCTCATATCCGGACACATACTGAAGGAACTTCAGAGCTGCTTCTTTATGATCAGAATTTTTATTCAGTACATACTGCCAGGTTGCGATATTGGTCACCTTCTCGTCAAATTCCGGAAATGGTGCCATATGGATCTTATCTTTTCCATACACGCCTGCATTCTGAAAAGTACTCAACACACCGGTATACATAAACATACATCCATACTGGCCGTTTATAAATTTTTCATTCAGCTGGTCATGCTGGTCGATCAGATTCTCCTCTGATATCATCCCTGTATCCAGCATTCGCTTCATATATTCTGCCGCTTCTCTTGTTTTCGGATCCGTCCAGTCTGTATAATCTCCTCCGAAAAAATCGACATACTCGCTGATACTATTATATATGTAAGAAATCTCCCATGCATCCCCATATGCATATTTTCCCGTATTCTGAAGCTTTTTTTGAAGGATCTCAAGATCACTGAGACAGGAGAGTCTGTCCAGACCAGCCTGATCCAGCAATTCCTGGTTCACCCAGAATGCCATGATATCCATCCTGAACGGTACCGAAAAAATATGTCCGTCTGACATGCATATTTCTTTCAGGTATTCCTGCAGAAAATTCGCCGCTGTCTCCTCTGTCATAACCGTATCTTCCAACGGAAGAAGAAATCCCTTATGTTTAAATTCGGATATCATCTCATCATTTACTGTGATCAGATCAACAGAATCATCTCCTGATGTCAGAAGAGTTGCTATTTTGGCCTGGCGATTGTCCGCATTGGCCGGACATTTTTCAATATGGATCTTTATTCCAAGATCTTTTTCCGCCTGGCTGATAAAAAAATCAAAGCCTTCTGTGCCTGCATCCACATGAAGGATCGTCAGTTCCTGTCTGTTCTCCGGCACAATATCAGATGCAGCCTCCTTCTTCTGGACTCCACATCCTGTCACTGCCAGAGCCAGGGCAAATACCCCGCAAAATACCTGTTTTTTCAATCTCTACCACCCTTTTTATCTGGGCCATCTATCCTCTTTTGACATCAACGGCTGGAACGGTGCATGAGGAAGTGTCTGATACCAGTACGCTACACTTGCCACATCATCCTGTCGTTCAAACAGGCCACGGTATCCGACGCCTATCTGCTGAATCGTAACGCGAAGATCCTCTTCAAAGCAGATTGGATCCTGTAAATGCCATCTGTAAAAGCCTCTCATTGGCGGGCAGTCATCATTATGATAAAAATTGTGGATCAGCTCGTCATGGGCAGAATAATACGGATATCCCAGATACGGCGTGTTATAATTCTGTTCCACGGTTTTTCCATCCACCTGTTTGGCAAAGCTCCAGGAACCACCAAAGTAATCTTCCGTTCCTGTTCCACAGATGGTCGGATACTCCTCATCTCCGTCAATATAAAACTTCATTTCTCCCTCGCCCCACCAGTAACGTTCCAGTGTGGTAAGTGCCATGTAGGTTCCTATATAATGGCCTTTTCCTTTTACTCCATCCAAAATTGTATAATCTTTTGTTTTTTCTGTCAACCGTTCCCTTCTCCACTGCGCATGGAAATAAGCAATATCGTCCGGAAGCTCATCATAGAGACAGTAATCTACCTGATAAAAGAAAGCCGGGATTTTATTTGCATGCTGGTTTTCCAGTGTGATCTTTGCTTTCTTCTTAAACGGCATCGGGAAATAGCAGTTAAAGCCCCTGTTTGGAACAACAGCCACCGGAACAGAATTTACAAAACATTCCCTTCCGAATCCGCAGCAGAAGAAATCACCCAGAGGACTTTCCACGGAAGGAGTTTCCTCGTCATCCCAGTACATACGGATTACAAGATCTCTCAGTACAAAGCAATCTGCCTCTGTAGTCTTGTTATCAACGGTGATCCAGATATGATTGATCTGTCCCGGTCCTTCCATTTCTGCCAGAGTTACCACAGTTCCCGGCTCAATATCCCTGAGACACGGGCTTCCTTTTCTGGACGGTCCCAGATGACTTGCAGCCATACCGCCTCTGCCTTTTTCTCCATGAGGATTTTCTGCGTTGATCGCACGGCTTTTTCCATGCTTTGCAAGTGCGATCCCTCCCAGTCCGCCTGTAAATGCCTGATACATATCTGTTTTCTCCTCTCTTTTGGAAATTAAAAATATTATATTTACGCTTTTACTCCACCTGCCATGATACCATCCATGATCTGTTTCTCAAAAACAGCTACAAAGATAATGATCGGAAGAAGGATGATCCATCCCATGGCGCTGACCAGATCCCACGGAACTCCATACATGTTGTCACGTAACGGAAGCTGTACGATGGAAACAGAAAGTACCTGAATACCATTTGAATAAAACAACGGTGTGAAAAAGTTATTCAGACAGGTAATAAAGTTGATAATGCAAACCGTAGCGATTGCCGGCTTCATCAGCGGCAGAACGATCGTAAACAGTCTCTGTGAAAAAGATGCGCCGTCAATAGCAGCTGCCTCCTCCAGTGAGATCGGGATCTCACCGACAAAGTTTCTGAGGATCAGAACCGTAAACGGTATAACGGTACTGATATAAAGAAGGATAAGTCCCGGATATGTATCATACAGCTTTACCTTCTGCATAAACTCATACAGCGGGCGGGCTGTGACAACCTCAGGGATCAGCATGGTAGCCAGAACAAACGCAAATGCAACAGAAACTCCCTTTGAGTTAAATCTTGAGAAGCCATAGGCAGCCATTGCACACAGCACGGTACTGATCACAAGTGTAATGCCTACGATCAGAACTGTATTTCCGATCTTTGAAAGCAGTCCTACATTCTGTATCAGAAATTTATAGCTTTCCAGTGTGGGATGATCCGGAAGATAATCGATCGGTGTTTTAAACAGTTCTCCTGACGGTGTGATCGAAGAAATAAAGATCCAGTAAACCGGGAACAGGATCAGAAAAGCCACAACTGCAAACAGAACCCATCTTCCAACGGCTACCACTCCATGATAAACATTATATTTTCCTGTATTCTTCACGATAATTCCCCCTAACTGTCAAACTTATTCATAACACGTATATTCAGCCAGCTGAAGATCGCCATTACAACAAACAGCAGCATAGCCAGCGCCGAAGCATATCCTACGTTTAGATTTGTAAATGCTTCTGTTGTGATTCTGTATGCGATCAGCGCAGTATCCTCTCCAGGGCCTCCAGATGTCATGGAATAAACCAGATCGAAGGTTGTCAGTCTCCAGAGTGTGAACGGAATACATAAAGTCAGGACATTTTTTGCGATCAGCGGAAGTGTGATCCGGAAAAAGCTCTGGATCCCGTTTGCACCGTCTACCTTTGCTGCCTCATAGATATCGCCGGAAATAAACTGAAGTCCGGAAAGTACAAGAATTGCAAAGAACGGAAGGTCCTTCCACAGGTCCATTGCAATTACCGCTGCTCTTGCAGTACCTGTATTGATCAGCCAGCTGTTCTGGTAACCCGGTACAAACCAGCGGATAAAATCATTGATCAGACCATAATCATTGTTAAATGCCCATTTTGCAGCCATACCGGCTACTACTGCAGGCATAGCCCACGGGATCAGCACGATGGTCCTCAGAAAACGGCGGCCTTTGAATTTCATATTCAGGATCAGTGCCAGGATAACTCCGAGGATCACATGAAAGATCATGGAAGCAACCACAAATATTGCCGTAAAGCTGATCGATGTGAGCACTTTAGGATCAGAAAATACCTTCAGGTAATTCTTGAAGCCTATAAATTCATTGATACCTGCAAGGATACTGATATTAAAGAAGCTGTTTTTCACAGTCATCAGAATGGGATATACTGTTGTAAAACCTCGAATCAGTACAACCGGCAGGATCAAAAGCCATGGTATCCACTTCATATTTTTTTTGCTTATTGTCATGGAACTTTCCTCCCTGTTCATCAAGCAATGTAAAGCAGACTTTTACCTCTGCTTTACATTGCTGTTTTTTTATATCTTTTACTTATACATATCTACCACATCCTGAGCCTTCTTGCAGAACTCATCAACTGTAATCTCGTCTTTCATACAGGACTGGAAGATTGTTCCCATATCGCTGATAAATTCCATTGTCTGTGCCACCATCGGACGTCCCTGTACATTGCATTCATTTGCATATCTGCTGTACATTTCTTTTGCCGGGTCAGAATCCGGAACTACCTTCTCTGCAACATCCTTTCTTGCAGGATATCTGTCAAATGCTTTATAGGAAGCTTCCATTCCGCCTTCATCAGCCATATACTGGAGGAATTTCACAGCTGCATCTTTATTCTTGGATGCTTTGTTGAGAACATAGCTCCAGGAATCTGTAAAGATCGCACGCTCTCCCTTGCCGCTGAAATCCGGTACCATTTCCATGTGGATCTTATCTGCGCCAAGCATATCTGCCTTTGCATAATCTGTTCCAAGGCCCCACATGAACCAGCATCCGTATTTTCCGTCATTGATCTTCGGATTCATCTGCTCATATTTATCAGCGATCTGCTCGATGGATGTTTCTTTATCAGCAACCAGATCGTGGAGGAACTGAACTGCTTCCTTGTTTTCCTCTTTGGTCCAGTCAAAATAATCGCCGCCGAACATGTTTACAAACTGTGCAAGCTCGTTAAATGCATAAGTTTTCTCCCAGGAACCGCCGTAGCCGAATCTTCCGTCCTTGGAAACAGCCTTCATATACTTCATGAAATCCTCTTTTGTATCAATGGATTTGATTCCGACCTCATCCATGATCTCCTGATTTACCCAGAATGCAAAATATCCTGTATAGCCTGGAACACCGATAATGTTTCCGTCCTTATCTGTGATCATATTCTTTACATATCCCTGGGCAAACTGATCAGCGATATCATCTGTCATTACTGTATCATTCAGTCCTTCCAGCCATCCGGAATTTTTAAATGCCGCACTCATCTCATCGTTGATCTGAATGACATCCACGGAAGCATCTCCTGTGGAAAGCATTGTGGTGATCTTCTGCTGACGGGTATCTGTATCTGTAGGTGCCGCAATTACATTAATGTTCAGGCCCGTGGCATCTTCCACATTTGCAAGCCAGTCCTCAAAATCCGGGTCTGTGGTGTCGATGCTGTATAAGGTAAGATCATATTTCTCCTCTGCGGAAACAGTAACCACGTTACCTGCCATACCCACAACCATCGCTGCTGCCAAAACTGCACTCATTACTTTTTTCTTCATATCTTTCTTCCTTTCTGGACATTTTCGTGTTTGTCCACACCTGTTTTTGATGGTTTAAGGATACCAGAGAGCCCCCTCATTCTAAATACAATATTTTATGATTTCTTTATATTATTTTTCGTTCTCTTGTATTTTTGTTGTTAATTTTTTATAATCCTTTTATATAATCTATATTTGTAACGGCTTTTTTTCACAGCTGGATTCGGTTTCATTAATTTGTTTTCGACATAAAGGAGAGTATGTACTATGAAATTCCACAAATGTATCCCACCCATTTTTTCCTCATTTCGCTATAAGCTCCTGCTCGCATTTCTGATCGCAACTATGGTACCTCTGATTTCCCTGACCTTCATCAGCTATCACATTTCCTATAACATTGCCAGAGATCGTATCATCGATTCTGCCGTAATGACTGACAAGCAGCTGGTCTCTCAGCTGAACGACCGCCTCGGTCAGGTTGAAAATGTAGCAGATACCATACAGTTTCAAATGTACTCCCTAAATCAGCCTTCCTCTAATAAGGTAGATGCACTGAAAAAATTCACCACTGTAAAAAACAATATTTCGCTGTATAAATCCACATTCGATTTCTTCCATATATATGTTTTTCTGCAGCCCGATCAGCTCGGTTCAAAAGAAAGCCTGTACTTCTTTTCCACAGATGAGCTTTCTGCATATGGTCTGGATAAAAATATTGTTTCCGGTTCAGGCTTTTCCTCTGTCTGGATACCGGTTTCCAATATGCCTCTGCCTAAAATACTGTCCACAAAAAAATCATCTGCCGATGTGATCCTCTGCGTCCGGGCACTGAAAAATCAGGCCACCGGTATTCTGGAATACGCCTACGGCATTGCTCTGGACACCTCAGAGCTTACCACTTATCTGCAGCCTGCTGCTTTGGATTCCCGCATATACAGCTACATTCTCACAGATCACGGAGAGATTGCAGCAAAAAATACATCCTCACTGAATTTATCCGGAATTTCCAAAGCACAGTTTCAGAAACTCAAAGGAAATGCAGATTCTTCTTTTCACAGCGGCGACAAATATTATAACTGCTGCACCTTAAGCAATGGCTGGCTTCATGTTACCGAAATCCCGGAAAGCTATATTCAGGGCAACACGCACATCCTGATCCGTGCCTTACTGATCACTGTCCTTATTTTCTTGCTCCTTACTGTTATCATCGTTATCCTGTTTTCCGAAAATCTTACCCGGAAGATCACTGCACTTTCCTATGCAATGGAAGCCTTTCAGCTGGGATATGACCCGGAACATCTATCTATCGTTACTGTTCCCCACCCGGATGATCCTTCCAGGTATGATGAGATTGACAGACTGGGCATCACCTTTGAAGATATGCAGCACACAATAGCCGGAAACCTGAAGTCCATTGTAAATCTTTCCGTAAACGAAGAACGTCTGAAATACCAGCTGCTCCAGTCACAGATCAATCCGCATTTTCTTTACAATATCCTGGGATCGATCCGTACCTGCCAGTCCCTTGGAAAGCTTGACATTGCTGATCAGATGATTGCAAATCTGACTGCCTTTTACCGTCTTACCCTGCGTAAATCAAAGGAACTTATTCCTATTAAAGATGAATTGGAAATTGCCCGGCTTTATCTGGAAATGGAAAAGCTCTGTCATAAAGATAATCTGGACTGGGAGATCGAAGCAGAAGATGGAATCGAAAATTTCCTGATCTGCAAGTTTACACTTCAGCCATTTCTCGAAAATTCCATTCTGCACGGGATTTCTTCGGGCACACCAGCTGTTTTCATTTCGATCCATGTTCTTTATGGCGATGATACGGTTGTGATCTCCATTGAGGACAACGGTGCCGGCATGGACTCCGAAACCCTTGCACAGCTGCGCCATGCTATTGAGCATAATGTTATTGATTATGAGAAGCATTTTGGAATTTCCAACGTAAGTTCCCGTATTTCCAACCCATTATACGGAAACGGTTCCGTAAGGATCCGCAGCAACCCCGGAAACGGCACATACGTCACCATTGAATTCGAACAGATGGAGGAAGATATCGATGAAAAAAATAATGATCGTAGATGATAATTACTTATCTGCAGAAGGTATCGAAAAAAACATAGACTGGGAAACGCTGAATGCAGAGATCATCCATGTCTGCTACAATGGAACCTCTGCTATCGAAGCCATGAAAAAAGAACCGGCAGATCTGATCATTTCTGACATTGAAATGCCTGATCTTGACGGCATTTCCATGAGCCGTCAAGCTCTTGAGATCAATCCTATGGTGAAGATCATCCTGATCAGTGCCTATGATAAATTTGAATATGCAAGACGTGCTCTGCTCCTCGGTGCTCTGGATTATATCGAAAAGCCTCTGGATTATGCCTATCTTATCCAGAAGGTAAAAAACGCTTTTGCACTGATGGAAAAGGAACAGAAAAATCTCCAGCTTCTGAAACAAAGCAGGCCTCTTCTTACGGAAAAATTTTTCCGCGAGATCACACACCTTCCGTCTTCTGAAGCAGCCTACCGACTGAAGCCTTATCTTAAGTATCTGAACCTGGAGCTGAATTATGATTTTTATACAGTTGTTATTCTGGAGCTTGAAAATGCTCCGGATCTAAAAGCTGTTTACGGGATTGAAAAGTTTCAGATGGAGCTTTTCAACCTTCAGGATCTGATAACTGAGGAAACCGCTTCTCTTGATTTTGTGTATCTTCTCCCGGATATGGATGGCTATCTGTGCATTCTGGGACACAGCGGCTGTCAGTCCAACAGCTTCCGCCAGCTTACCAGCGGACTTATTTCCTCAATCGCAGATGCCTGCCAGCCACTGGGACTTTCTCTCAACGCAGGCATTGGAACAATTGTCCAAGATTTTTGGAACCTGAACCATTCTTATAAAAGCGCCGTACATGCACTGGAATACAGATTCTTTTTCCCGCATCAGAATATCTTTGACGGAAGAGAGGCTCTGGGTTCCGATCTGTCTGTTGCAGATTTTTCAGATACAAAGGAGGATGAACTGATCCGGCTTCTCTGCAAAAAGGATACCGCTGCCATAGATCTCTGGTTTCAGAATTTTTCCGACTGGCTCACTCAGAAATTTCGCACAAAGAATTTCGCTTTCATACAGATTTATTCTCTTCTTGGCCGGATCCTGAAATTTTTCTATGAATTAAATCTGGATACGCATGACCTTGAAGCTAAAATTTTGTATGTTTACAACCACATAAATGAGTTTCATAATACGGAAGAGCTATGTCAATGGCTGAAGGATCTGTGCCATCTTTTATGCCGGAAGCTTGATTCCTCCATGAATGATTATCACCAGAAGCTCTGTGAACTGGTGATTTCCTATATCAACGAACACTACACTGACAATACGCTCTGCCTCAATGATATTGCTGCCTCTGCCAATGTAAGCCCTGCTTATTTAAGTGCTCTTTTCAAAAAAAATCAGGGGATCAGTATCAGCGACTTTATCACATCTCAGCGTATTTCCGCAGCCGCCCGTTACCTGACTACGACTACTATGAGTCTGAAGGAGATCAGCCTGAAATGTGGTTATGCCAATCAATATTATTTCAGCACCAGCTTCAAAAAGAAAATGGGGATCACACCTTCCGCCTACCGGGAACAGCATACATAACTTCTTCTCTTCTTTATAACAAAGTTACTGGCACAAATGCCAGTGCCCTTCTCCGGAATTTTACTTATAATCAATCAATAAAGAGAACCATCATATTTTTTCGAAGGAGGGATCGCTATGAAAAAATGGAAAAAAATCCTGATATCTCTGATAACAGTCTTTGTACTGGCCATGCTTCCGGCAGAATCGGCAATTCTGCCTGGCACAGTCTGTGTTACAGAGGCCGCTCCCAGGATCAGTTCTTCCAGGCTAAGGCAGATCCTGACACAAAAAGATGCTTCCGAGCTTGCCAACGACACTCTGGATATGGCTGTTCCATATTGGACTGATCTTCTCAAGGGCTCCGGCATCACCCTGCGCTCCCTGGGCTTTTCAACTACAAAATAAGCTTTTCCCAAAAACAGATCGAGCATACCCGACAACACCCCTGGCTATTACAGCCAGGGGTGTTGTACTGTCAGCTGCTTTGCAGCCTATTCCGTTAGTTCTTCCAAATTCTTTTTTAATTCGAGCATCTTGTCTCTCAGCTCAGCAGCCTGCTCGAAATTCAGGTCTGCTGCCGCAGCACGCATCTGCTTCTCTACCTGAGCGATTACCTTCGTCAGTTCTTTTCGGTTCATGGATTCCGGATCCTTTTTAAGCTTCACTTCTGTCTCTGCCACCTTCTTCGAAACAGCGATCAGATCACGGACCGCCTTCTTGATCGTGGTTGGAGTGATGCCATGCTCCCTGTTGTAAGCCTCCTGTATCGCTCTCCTTCTTTCTGTCTCCGAGATTGCTTTTTCCATGGATTCTGTCATGTTATCCGCATACATGATCACATGGCCTTCGCTGTTCCGGGCAGCACGGCCGATAGTCTGTACCAGGGATGTTTCCGAACGAAGGAAGCCTTCCTTATCTGCATCCAAGATCGCTACCAGTGTAATCTCCGGAATATCCAGACCTTCTCGCAGAAGGTTAATTCCAACCAGCACATCAAACACATCCAGTCGCATATCGCGGATGATCTCTGCACGCTCCAGAGTGTCAATATCTGAATGGAGGTATCGGACACGGATTCCCAGATCCTTCATATAATCGGTAAGGTCCTCTGCCATACGTTTGGTCAGGGTCGTGATCAGGACTTTATTTTTCTTTTCAATTTCCTTATTTACTTCTGCTACAAGATCATCGATCTGTCCTTCGATCGGACGCACCTCCACCTTCGGATCAAGAAGCCCTGTAGGACGGATGATCTGCTCTGCGCGGAGAAACTCATGGTCATATTCATATTCTCCCGGTGTCGCAGATACAAACATTACCTGGTCAAGCTTGTTCTCGAATTCATCAAAGCTCAATGGACGGTTATCCTTGGCAGATGGAAGTCGGAAGCCGTAATCCACCAGTGTCTGTTTACGGCTCTGATCACCGGCATACATACCGCCAACCTGGGGAACTGTCTTATGGGACTCATCTATAATAAGTAAAAAATCATCTCCGAAGTAATCCATCAGTGTATACGGCGGCTGCCCCGGTGCAAGCCCGGTCAGATGTCTGGAATAATTCTCGATTCCGGAACAGAATCCTGTTTCCTTCATCATTTCCACATCAAAGTTGGTACGCTCCGCAATTCGCTGAGCCTCGATCAGCTTATCCTCACTTTTAAAGTATTCCACCTGCTGCTTCATCTCTTCCAAAATGGCATCTGCTGCACGACGGATCTGCTCCTGAGGCACAACGTAATGAGATGCAGGGAAAATCGCCGCATGGCTTTCCACACTTTTGATCTCACCGGTAAGCACATCGATATCTGTGATCCGCTCGATCTCATCGCCAAAAAATTCCACACGCACTGCCCGGTCTGTAGAGTTAGCTGGAAAGATTTCCAGCACATCGCCACGCACCCGAAAAGTTCCTCTATGAAAATCCATCTCATTTCTTGTATACTGGATATCGATCAGCTGTTTGATAACCTCGTCACGATCCTTCTCCATCCCCGGACGAAGCGAGATCATCATATCAAAAAATTCCTGGGGCGCACCCAGGCCGTAAATACAGGATACGGATGAAACCACGATCACGTCTTTCCGCTCACATAAAGCCGCTGTGGCGGAGAGACGGAGTTTATCGATCTCGTCGTTGGTGGATGCATCCTTGGCGATGTAGGTGTCTGTGGAAGGAACGTAGGCCTCAGGCTGGTAGTAGTCGTAGTAGGAGACAAAATATTCTACTGCGTTTTCCGGGAAGAATTCTTTCATCTCGCCGTAAAGCTGTGCCGCCAGTGTTTTATTATGGGCAAGTACCAGAGTTGGCTTGTTTAACTGGGCAATGACATTCGCCATGGTGAAGGTCTTACCGGAGCCGGTGACACCAAGCAAAGTCTCAAACTGGTTGCCTTCTTTAAATCCCCTGACCAGTTTCTCGATTGCCTGAGGCTGGTCGCCGGTGGGTTGGTATTCGGAGTGTAATTTGAAATGATCCATGTGATTTCTCCTGTTTTAATCAAATTTCATTTATCCAAAATTAAGGTAGTTTTCTTTTAGTATGGTTATATTTTCAGTATATCATCCTATATAAAAAAAGTACAGGGTAAACCGAATGTTTGTTCTGTGCTTTCATATTTTTTTGAGAGTTGCTGTGCATACTATGAGTTTCTCATTTCACAAACAATCCATGCGCTTTATTTACACTCCCTATGTGATATAGTACAATAGATTTCATGGAATCTTAAGAATTTACCCCTTTCGTCTTAATTTCCGGCTGCTATTCTAAGAACATCAGGGAGGTACAAAAAAGTGGCTAACATACTTGTTTGCGATGATGACAAAGACATCGTGGAGGCAATTGAAATCTATCTTACACAGGAGGGATATCACATTCTGAAAGCTTATGACGGGCAGGAAGCCCTGGATATCCTCCATACAGAAAAAGTGGATCTTCTTATCATTGATGTAATGATGCCCCGTCTTGACGGGATCCGGGCAACCGTGAAGATCCGGGAAAGCAATCCGCTGCCTATTATTATCCTGTCCGCAAAATCTGAGGACACGGACAAAATCCTCGGACTTAACATCGGTGCGGATGACTACATCACCAAACCTTTCAATCCGCTGGAACTGATCGCAAGAGTGAAATCTCAGATGCGTCGATACACACAGCTTGGTTCAGCCGCATCTGCCACATCAGAACATATCTATACAACTGGCGGACTTACTGTAAATGACGATAAAAAAGAAGTTCTGATAGACGGCGAGCCTGTACGTATGACACCTATTGAATATAACATTCTCCTTCTTCTCATGAAAAATCCCGGACGTGTTTTTTCCACAACACAGATTTATGAAAGTATCTGGAATGAAGACGCTCTGGCAGCAGACAACACAGTAGCTGTCCACGTCCGCCATATCCGTGAAAAGATCGAGATCAATCCCAGAGAACCCCGTTATCTGAAAGTTGTCTGGGGACTGGGTTACAAAATCGAAAAACTGAGCCGGTAAACCATCCGGTACATGAAGTCTTCGCACTTCAGAAAGGGGTATTATGAATACAAACAAACCTGTAGGAAAAAGCAGATCGCTCATGGGAATTCCTGCTCTTGTCCTTGCTCTGATCCTGCCTCTGATCATGTTCTTTTCAGCGACACTGGTGATTCGGGCGGGTATCCAGATGGACTCTGTGGATGATCTGAAAACAAAAGATTATTTCCAGACTTCTGCTTTTGCTGACAACTTCTACTCAAAAGCTTCTGCGATCCTGACCGGAATCTCTGCCAGGGAAATCCTGGATAAAACAGCCGAAAGCGCATACATTGATCTCGGAGAACTTTATAACGGAGATTCTCTCTCCTTTAAAAACACTTCCGGACTTGCCTACTCCTTCAACGATCTTAAGGAATGGAGCTCGCAGAGTATCACTTCCAATGATGACTGGATCGTCCTGGGGCTCACCACCCCGGAAGGCGAAACAAAATATATGTACTATTCTGATTTCAAAAAAGCTCTGGAAAATGGAACCCTGCAGTTAAACGCCACTCCAGGTGCTCTGAAATCCGAAGGAATTTCCCACAATGACTGGACAAAACGGATTCTTTCTTCTTTGAAAGCTGAATATACAGACGAAGGAATTCAGTCACAGGAACCTCTGAAAAACATTACCGGCAAAAATGGAAATGTAGTTTACACCGATGTGGCAGATATGCTCACTCCAAGCCTTGAAATTCCCTGTGCACCGGAAGGATATGACAGTCTTCTGGATTATATGAATTCCACTTCATCAAAAAACAGAAGATTCAAAGGAACTCTGACCGATGCCTTTGAGCAGCTTGCTAATGCCCGGGAGCTTTTTTCCAACTGGACTGTGGCCTCTCAGGCACTGGATGAATACAACAGGGCGCAATCCAATATCCGTTATGCCTATACGGATAATATATCAAAAAAAATCTTCACAAACACAGATGCCAGCTATACTTCCGATCTGACTCATATTTCCGGTTTTTCAATCAAAAAGCCTTATGTGCTCCTTAATGTCAATGACACTGCCAGAGATGAAAAAGATACTCAGGGCGGTCTTACAAATCTGAACCTTTCCGCAGCTGCAAGCCCCTCTGTGGGGAACTGGATCGATTGCCTTCGAAACTCCACATATGATGAAAACTGCAGTTTCCTTGCCTGGATTGAAGACACCAGCCTTCCTGCATATGATTCCATCCGGACTGCGAAACAGTATTTTCAGACTTACCGTACTTTATTTATTCCGGCTGCTGTAATCTCCGTGATCAGCTTTCTTCTCTTTATCGCAGATTTTATCTGGCTTACTGTCCATACAGGAAGAAGGAATTCCGATAACTCCAATACAGGCAATACGCAACCGGATCTGAACTTTTTTGACCGGATCTATACCGAAATAGCGACAGTACTTGTATGTATCCCGGCACTTGGCATATTAACCACAGGGCTAAATCTGCAGTATAACACCAGTAACCATATCGCTTCCATGATCATCATTGGAATAATCATCTTTCTGATTTCCTGCCTGTTCTGGACCGGTTACTTAAGCCTGATCCGCAGAGTCAAGGCACACACCCTCTGGAAAAACAGCCTGCTTCGCAAATGCCTGCATTTTCTCTTTCTGTGCCTTCAGAAAGCCGGTAAACTGATCGAATTTTTCTCCAGAAACACCATCAGCCGGATCCGTATGCTGCTGGCACTTGGCATATTTCTTTTTCTTGAATTTTTCCTCAGTATCCTGGTTTCTGCATCTGATGGCTGGTTTGTGATATTTCTGCTTCTCTTTCTTCTGGATCTTGGTGCACTTTTCTTCGTCTACAAAACAGCCCTTGGCCGGGAACTTCTCCTTGATGGTCTGAAGCGGATCACGGATGGAGAACTCTCTTACAAGATCCCGAAAGAAAAGCTTCATGGAGATCAGAAAACAATGGCCCAGTATATCAACCGTATCGGTGACGGCCTGGATGCTGCCGTAGAAAAAAGTCTGAAAGATGAGCGCTTAAAAACAGAACTTATTACCAATGTTTCTCATGATCTGAAAACACCACTGACTTCCATCATCAATTACGTGGATCTTCTGAAACGAAAAAATTTTACAGATCCGGAAGTCCTGAAATATCTGGAAGTCCTGGACGCAAAAGCTCACCGACTGAAAAGTCTTACAGAAGATGTGGTGGAAGCTTCCAAAGCAAGCACCGGAAATCTGACTCTGGAGATGACTGATATCAATTTTGTGGAAATGCTCTATCAGGTGATGGGAGAATTTGAAGAACGTCTGGCAGACCGGCATCTGACGTTAATGACGCATTTCCCGGATACTCCGGCCATGATCTCTGCCGACGGCAGACGTATGTGGCGTATTCTTGAAAATCTTTTCGGCAATATCCTGAAATATGCCATGGAAAATACAAGAGTCTATGCCGAAGTACTTCTGAAACATGATCAGGTTATCTTTACTCTGAAAAATATTTCTGCACAGCCTCTGAATATCCCTGCCGAAGAACTGACCGAACGTTTTATCCGCGGCGATGTTGCCAGAAATACAGAGGGCAGCGGACTTGGATTGTCCATTGCCCAGAGCCTGACTCAGCTTCAGGGTGGAACTTTTGAGCTTTATCTGGACGGTGATCTCTTTAAAGTATGCCTGAAGTTTCCGCAGAAAATATCTCCCGCAGATTTATCCGGGTCAGATGATCCGCTCTTCTAAATACACATAAAAACAGCAGCTGAAACCCTGATGATATATACATCCGGTGTCCAGCTGCTATTTTTTTCTTATTTCTGTTATTTTTTACACCTTGATCGTAATCTCCCGATCTGTCCGGTTATATTTATAATACCGTACGCCTGCCGCATCCAGCATTTTTTTTGATGCGATCACTGAAGGTGTATCTGCGTATTTGTCGCAGTCATACACGATTGTTTTGATTCCTGCCTGGATAATGGCTTTGGCACATTCATTACACGGGAACAGTGATACATAAAGCTTTGCTCCCTCCAGGCTTCCGCCTCTGTAATTCAAGATGGCATTCAGCTCACTGTGAGTCACATAAAGATATTTGGTATCCAGTGGCTCCCCTTCTCTTCCCCACGGGAATTCATCATCGGAACATCCCTTGGGAAAGCCATTATATCCCATTGACAGGATCTTATTGTCTTCACTTACAATACAGGCACCAACCTGTGAATGAGGATCTTTGGAGCGCATGCCGGAAAGCATGGCAACACCCATAAAATATTCATCCCAGGAAAGATATCCCTGCCGTTTCTGTCCTTTGTTATCCATAAGCTTAGTCCTCGATCATATTGATCCTTCTGATATGACGCTCATCGCCGGAAAACGGGGTATCCAGAAATGTATCCACAATCTTCAGAGCAAGTCCAGGACCTACCACGCGTCCTCCCATAGCAAGGATATTGGCATCATTATGAAGTCTGGTAGCCTCGGCTGTAAAGCAGTCCGTACAAAGTGCTGCACGGATTCCCTTAAACTTGTTTGCCGTGATGGAAATTCCGATTCCTGTACCACAGATCAGAATACCATTCTCACATTCACCGTTTACAATAGCCTCGGCAACTTTTTTTCCGTAAACCGGATAATCTACAGATTCAGGGCCATTACATCCGAAATCTTTATACTCCAGTCCTCTCTCTTCCAGATGTTTTTTGACCTCCTGCATCAGCTCGTACCCGCCGTGATCACATCCCAGTGCTATCATTTTGTTTCCTCCTCAACATTAATAATTTTATGACCAGCCGCCTTCAGTAAGCGGTTCATGATCGCCTGTCCCATTTTGGGTGTAAAAAATGCCTCAGAATAAATGGCACTTACATTACAGCTGTCAAAATCACGCAACACCTCATAAAGATGATGTGCGATGGTTTCTTCCTGTTCTCTGCTTCCAATACTTTTTATGATTCCATGGGAATATCTGTCTTTTGTTTCATCGGTTGCGATAATTCCCACTGTATCTCCATTTTTCTCCGCTTCCAGCGCTCTCTTTTCAATCTCTGCGATCACTCTCTCGTCCGGGCCTTCCACGATCGCAAGATCTGCTTTTGGGGCATAATGACGGTATTTCATTCCCGGAGCCTTCGGATGTACCTTACTGTCCGGTTTGATCAGACCCTTATCCATCCGGACATCTCCCAGCGTTTCACGCAGCATTTCGAGCGAAATATATCCCGGACGCAGGACAACCGGCACTTCCTCTGTAAAATCCACGATCGTAGATTCCAGTCCGATATTTACCTGTCCACCATCAATGATCATATCAATGGCATTTCCCAGGTCCTCCACTACATGTCCTGCTGTGGTGGGACTTGGTCTTCCGGAAGTATTGGCGCTTGGCGCTGCCACATATCCTCCTGCCGCCAGAATCAGTTCCTGTGCGATACGGTCACTTGGAAAACGTACCGCTACACTGTCGAGCCCGCCTGTCGTTTCTTTTGGTACGATATCTGCTTTCGGCAGAATCATAGTCAGCGGACCGGGCCAGTATTTCTCTGCAAGGATCCTTGCTTTTTCGGGAACCTCTGTAACAATCCTATCCAGATCATGAATATCCGCAATATGTACGATCAGAGGATTATCAGAAGGCCTGCCCTTTGCCGCATATATTTTCATGGATGCCTTCGGGTCCAGCGCATTTCCTCCAAGGCCGTATACCGTCTCTGTCGGAAATGCCACGAGACCTCCTTTTTTCAGGATCTCGCCACCTCTGGCTATCGCATCCCTGTCTATATTTTCCGCTGTCATAACTGCTATTTCTGCTTTCATCTTACACTCCATTACTGTCTGATATAAATCCCCTGTTCTTCAATAAAATCCTCCAGATCCTGCAGCGCATCCTGTGCCCAGGTCTCTGATTTCTGAAAAGCTTCCGGGAAAAACATCTCTTTTACAATTTTTTTACCGGTTTCTGTCTTAAATATCTTTTCTGCACTTTTTTTAATGTGCTCTTTATCAAGTCCGTTCTCAAAGTAATTTACAAGAAAATCCGCTTCTACAAGGATCTGATAATCCAGCCCGTCAATGTCTTTATAGGTGTGATGATGTCCCACCAGATATTCCACTCTACGGATCACCTGCTCCTTAAATCCAAGGTGTGTAAGCATCTCCCTGGCTGCTGCCGGTCCCTCTGCTTCCTGCGTCTTTCCGTCAGACCGTCCATATTTCTCCATTCCAACCTTGATTCCAATATCATGAACAAGGGCTGCGGCTTCCAGTATATACATTGTATCTTCGTCCAGTCCCTCTCCCTGTCCGATCAGCCTTGAAAAGCTGTGAACCTTTACAAAGTGCTGAATATGCTTCGGGTCACCCTGATAGTAACGTATCATTTCCATATAAAGCCTGTCAATTCTGTTCATAATATCCTCCTCTCGCTGCCATACATATAGTTACTTTATTATAGCGTTGTTATGGAAAAATTGTCAATCCTGCTCCACTTTCACAATATAAGTTCCTGATGTATCATCTTCAAAGACAATACTGCCAAGACTCTGGAGGAGACTGTCATTCAGCTCTGTGCCATATTTTTCTTTTTCCTGTCCGCCTACAAAGATATACGAAATATCATATCGCTGTATCAGTTCCTTCACCTTTTCTTCATCTGTGGAAGTATAAATTGTCTGAATATCAGCACTCTTCTCATTAAGATCCGGCACATTATTTCTCCAAAGCCATTCGTGAACATACCAGCCAAGCACTGTCGGAAGTCCTGTGGTGGCCGAAACTCTCTCATATCCTGTGTAACTGTCTCCATTAGCTTCCAGCACCACAGGCGATCCCTCAATGTTATCTTTCAGCCAGCGGATTGCCGCCGCATCCTGCGGAAAATCTGTTTCCAGAAATGTAGTAGCATTCAATCCCTGATAATTTGAAGGATTCCATACCTCCCCGAACCAGGAGTGCACAGCATTTCCAAAATATCCTACCGTCCAGATCAGCACAAAAAGGCCAATACCGGAAAAGATCCGGATGATTTTCTGCTTCGATACTACAAGCATCCGGTAAATCCCATATCCCATAGTCATCCCAAACAGAATATATGCCTGATAGGTAAGTTTGAACATGGTGTTGGCTCGCGCATTACCATTCTCATAAATATCCCTTACATAAACAATTTCCGGAATAAGGATCAATCCAATCGCACAAAGTCCCATGATCACAGCAAACAGATCCGGAACCGAAACTGCCTCCAGAAGTCTGTACAGGCTCTTGTGCTTCATTCCTTTCATTTTTTCTGTAAGAACAGAGATGATCAGAAGCACAGTAAGAAACACCGGAAGTCCCCAGAGGATCAGAAGCTGGTACCACAGAGAATGATGCTGTGCAAGAGCCACTCCCTGAACCATGGTTTCAAATTTCAGAGTAAACGGTAAGATCACAAGATAGGAAACCGCAATGATCTCCACTGCCTGAGCAATTGTTACTGCCAGAATCCTGGTTACTTTCCCCTCAAATCGAATAATATTTGCGATCAGAACGACACCGCCTGTCACAACAAAATAAATCACAAAATCCCAGTAGTTTGTCCACTGGAACATTCCCAGAAGAACTGCGGCCAGAAGGATATGCGGCATCAGAAGCTGCTTCAGCCAGAAATCCCTGACATCCTGTTTTTCCGGTTCCGGACCTGCACTTCGGATTTTTTTCATCCATGCATAAAGCATCCCTACAAGAAAGGTAACAAACATTACATTGACCACATGAGCGTGAAGATCCCCCAGTACAAAGGAATAACATGGAAATTCATGAATGGTCTTGTCACTTTCATTCACCGGATTATAACCGATATATCGGGTTGCATCCGGGAACCAGTAGCTGGCAGTTTCTGCCACTCCCTGAATTTTATGGATCAGAGGCAGCACGCAGCGATATACAATGTAATGCACATTTCCTGCAATGGAAACCGCAATTCCACCTGTCACTCCAGCCAGTGACGGAAGATATTTTTTTATCCCAGACATGCGTCCGTACAATCTGTCCTTTGCCATCTGTCTTACCAGGGAAAACGGATATACAAATGCAAAAGCGGCTACAAAAGTACGCATCAGATTGTAGGTTACTTCTACTCTGCTTCCTGTAAGCTTCGTGAGAAATACCGCAAAATACTGCCCTCCGTAATAATAATTAATGGTTCCCTGAGAATACCACAGATCACGGGCAGGAAGTGTTTTGCTGCGCATCATCGCCTCCATAAATCCATAATCCATAAATTTCTCTGTTCCATATGCCTGTGGACGGAATCCCGCCAGATAAGTCCAGAGAAGAAAAATTCCGAAGAAAAGAAGTTCTTCACGAACAATCAGCTGGATTTTTCCGGATGGGTAACATTCTATCCCCTTTTTCAGCTGTACATGAAAAAGAATGGCGCAGAAGATCCCGCAGATCACAGATACTCCTATGCAGGTTGCAGCTGTAAACGGAAGAAGTTTTACTGCCACCAGAAACCAGGTTAAAAATCCGGTTACTGCAATCGCCAGTGCTTTTGAAAACAGCCATCCTTTATCTTCAAATCCCTCAAAAAGTCTTCCCGTCACTGGCATGGCAACCATTCCCATAAACAGTGCAAGGAGCCACCAGGTCCAGAATGTCCACACATCTCCTCCGAGGAGATATGCGGAAAGTGCGATCAGAATTACCGCCGCAATGGATTCCGGAAGTATTTTTCTGATTTGTATTTTCATCGTTCTTCCTCCTGTATCAGATTCTGTGGCGAAGGCGGATAAAATCTCCAAATGCCTGTCTGCCGATCTTTATGATGCGTTTCATATTAATAGAATTTTTACCTGCCTGACGCGGACGGAATGTAATCGGTATATACTCCACATGCAGATGATGCTTCTCATAAATTACCGTCATCAGAACATTGGAAAGAAAAAATCCGTCCGGGATCTTTTTCAGCACTTTCGACAACTGTTTCGCATTCATCAGACGATACGGTGTATTCGCATCTTTTACCCATGTCCCAAAGGTCAGAAACAGTACCAGTCTCAGCACTCTTGTCACAAAAAGCCTGGAAAAACCATCTTCTCTTTTTTTTCTGTAACCGATCAGTAACCCGCATGTTTTACGCTTTTTCCAGAACTGCCAGAATTCATCAGGAAGTGTCTGGCCATCGGAATCGGTCTGAAATATATAATCCGCTCCGGCATCCACTGCATAATGATATCCTCGGAGGATAGTTCCCCCGTGTCCTTCATTTGGTTTGTCGATCCCGATAAGACGCTCGTATTTTTTCTGATATTTCCGAATCATTTCATAAGTGCCATCTCTGCTTCCATCATTAAGGATCACCAGGCGGCTTTCTCCTCCGATCCTCTCCACGACCGGATACCACTGTTCGATCACTGTCCCGATATTTTTTTCTTCATTGTATGCCGGCATAATGATATATAAGCTGTCATGTTTCATAGATTCTTATTCTCCCATCTTCCGAGGTATACACCAGCGGATATGTCTCCCTGATGACATCCTCTCGACACTCCTGCTGCTCAAATTCCATGTTGTCCTCAAACAGAATATACGTGATCTTCTCCTGTTTGACAGTCGCTTTCAGTATCTCCGGATCATCTGTCGTATAGATGAGCACAGCCTGTCCGGCGCGGTAATTGGTATCATATCCTGCCGACCAGGCGTAATACGGCCATCCGCAGTACATCATCACACCAGACATTGTAACCTCGTTCATCGTATATTCCGGGGTCAGAAGAAGATCATTTTTCCCAAGATTTTCAGAAAGCCAGTCTGTAAGACTGCTTTCCATGTTTACTGTCATTCTGTGTCCGGAATCATTATCCCTCAAAATGATCACATAATCGTAAACTCCGGTTGCAGTCAGACAGATGCTCATAATAATACAGACGGCCGCGCCTGCCCATTTTATTCTTTTCTTTCTGAACTCGAAAAATATGCTTCGGAGTATCCCTCCCCACAGCACTGCCGCAAATGCATAGGAGATCATGATATATTTGTGGTTCACATTGATATCCGGGGTCAGGGACACCACAAACGCAAATACTGCCGGAAGCAAAAAGCCCCCCAGTACCACTCTCTCATTTCTTTTAAAAAATACAGATGCCACGACCAGTCCTACAAAGAAAAATCCACTGATCTCCACCAGATACCAGAGTACCCCTGAAATGCTCTTGTTCTCTGCCAGAAATCCCCAGTAAAAGGAAGGGGACATCACACTTCCTGACACAAAAATCTTCGACTGCAGTTCCGAAAAGAATACCGCCAGCGCCGCACACACCGCATAATCCAGCTTTCCATCAGAAAATACAGCAAAACCAGCCAGGATCAAAAGTCCCCCGATCAGTGCAGCTCCATTCCAGAAAGCGGTCAGACCCAGGAACAGTCCCAGCAAAATTGCAATTTCCACATTCCGGAATGCCCATGCTTCTTTTGAGAAAATACGTTTTCTGATCCACAGCCAGCCATGCTCTTTGTGTCCGCAGCCAGCCTCTACCCAGTCCATGAAGATCCATACAGCCACTGCAACGATCAGAAGCCCGAATGCCAGATGTCTCTGATTGAGATATACGTTAAAATTCCATAATCCCCAGTTTTCATTTGTTGTATAACCAATGAACGCTGTGTTCTCTTTCAGTGCCTGGATAAGATTCCCTGCTTTCGCATTTTCCCACAGATACTGCCAGAACGCAGTTCCGCTGCGAAAGAAAAAGAAAACCATAGCAGCAGCACCGGCCCAGAAACTCCGGAACATCCGATAACTGATTCCATAAAGGACCATAAGAAAACCAGAAAGAGACATGATACTTACCAGATTATATCCCAGATCCAGCCGAAGCCCCAGATATTCCAGATTTCCTACCAGAAACTGAAACATAAAATGATACTTTACGTCCTGCCCTCCATAATGCGGATACTGCGTAGGAAAATTATTTCCTCTGGAAAAAGATCTCATCATTGCGGTATGAGGTGCATAATCACCATACACGGAAAATCCCGAATACAGAAGACCGTCTTTCATATGGAAGACATAAAACATCATTACTGTTACAAACGCCGTCAGAACCACAAAAAGTAAAATTTCTTTTCGCAGGATCCATTTTCTACTGATCATCTTCTCCGATACCGGAAACATTTTTTCTGTTCTTTTTCGCTTCCGGATGAAAATTCCAAGAAGACACAGCACAGTCACCGACATCACAATAATATTTCCATAAAAAAGAGGATGTTCTGCTCCCGCACATACACTGAACATCCAGGAAACCACATATACTGCCCAAGTCAGCATCAGAACTCCCGTTCCAAAAGCCGCCGGAAGGATCACCCATATCCGATTTCCTTTTTCAGTTATCTGCTGCGGAAACAGACACCCCGCCATTTCCATTCCTGTTAACACGCATAATATAAGATAAAAGATTCCAAACATAAGATTCTCCTCAATTCACGTAAAGTATAGCAGAATAGCCTTCCTGTGAAAAGGCTATTCACATTTTTTTCAATTTTTTTCGTGTTCTTCCTGGCTGGCAAGATATGTATCAATACCGTCTGCCACAGACATGGCAATCTTCGTCTGATACTCTTCTTTTTTTAACAGCTGTGCTTCTTCCGGATTTGTCAGAAATCCACACTCTACAATATTGATCACACTGGGGCTTCTTTTCAGCAGATAATAGGTCCTGTTTCCTTTCGCTTCACGTGGACGTGCAACTGAAAGCTGTCGATTCAGTTCTTCCTGGATTGCCAGAGCCAGATTTCTTCCGTTTTCAGAATCCGCATAATAAAATACCTGTGGTCCCTTTACCTGGGGATCACTGTAGCTGTTCTGATGGATGCTCACAGAAAGCACCGGTGCATATTCCTTTATCATTGCAATCCGATTTTGCAGATCCTGCGCTTTCATATTTTGTGTATTATCTTTATAAAGGCCTTTATCTTCCTCCCGGGTCATCATAACCGTAAAGCCCCTTTTCTCAAGAACTGCTTTCAGTTTTATTGCTATTTCCAGATTGATTCCCTTCTCTTTAAGTCCCTCTATTCCTACCATCCCGGAGTCAATTCCTCCATGCCCGGCATCTACCAGAATCACCTGTCCGGCCTGTATATTCCCTGATACATCTTTCAGTTTCTCCGTTGCCTCTGCTGCCTCCCTTGACAGAATATAAAAGCAGACCAGCATGAGAACTGCCATTCCGATTTCTATCCCTCGCTTTTTCAACGCAAAACACCCCCGGCGTATTTAGTTTAATATATGTCGCCAGGAGTGCTTTCATTGCATAAAATATATTGTTTTCTTTTGTCAGGACAGATTTTCTGTAATGACGCTCCAGATTCCACTGTTCTCAAATCCCAGTTTCCATTCCGCCACGCCTGCCAGTTTATATTTGGGGATAAGTTTTACTTTTTCCGCAATCGACTTGGAATCCTCAAGCCAGATCTGGTATGTAGCGCCGTCTCCTTCATAGGTTCCGTAATTCTGGCTGGTTGTCTTATCCCAGTAAGTCTCCGCTCCATTATCACTGATTGCCTGCTGTGCCTGATCCATTCCGATTGCTTCACTGGTCAGAGCTCCTCCATCTGTTGTTTTCCAGAGTCTTGTATAAAACGGAATTGCAAGAATAGTTCTCTTGGCCGGGACTTCCGCAAGTGTATCCTTGACTCCCTGTTCCACCCATGGAAGAGAAGCCACGGATCCTGTATCGGATCCTACATAATGCTCATCATATCCCATAATGATCACATAATCCACAACTTTTCCCTGTTCCGCTCTGTCATAATGACTTGTAAAATCCTCCGGAACCGGATTATCTACAGAAAGTACCAGATTATTCTCATGACACTGAATGGAAAGTTCTCTCAGAAACTGTAGAAAATGGATTCCCACATCCTCACTCAGGGATTCAAAATCAACATTAATTCCATCCAGACCTGCCTTCAGTGCATATGTAACCAGCTGGTTCTCCAGATTCTGCCTTGCGGCTGTATTGGAAAGAACCGTTGTTGTGCTCATATTCTCACTGAAATTATCCACCAAGCCCCATACTTTCAGGCCTTTCTCATGTGCCTGCATCACATATTCCCCTGATGCAAGGCTGCTCACATTTCCATCATTATCCGAAACAGAGAACCAGGTCGGTGAGATCACATTCACCCCTGTCATATTCTGGGTAGTATCCGCGAAATAGTTGTTGGCGTCTGTACTCGTAACCTGATGCCATGCAAGATTTACAGGCTCATCCATCGTGAAATAAGAATAAGCTTCAGCTTTAAAACTCCGCTTATAGTCGGTTGTATCCGCTGCACTTACTTTCTTTTTCTGGATGTATCCAATATATCCGTCATCTGTGGCTACCTGATCCCAGTCTTCTCCTTCGTTCATCAGCCTGAGAACTGTATCTTTTGCTGTTTTTGTCAGGATCTTGGATTTAATCCCGCCCCGGTACCGGATCACGGTATCCTTCTTTACAGTTACCGTCTGCACATTGCTGAATTTATACTGAATTGCTATTCTCGCAGGGTCTTTATATATATATGAATCGATATCTGTATATTTCTTCACATAATCCAGTTTCAGATAAACAGTACTCTCCTTCAGCCATACGTTTCCGCCAGGCTGATCCGATGCTGCCTCCTCTGTAAGACTGGTTGGTGTCGCATACAGGATCTTTTTATTTGCACTGTCCCAATAATATCTCTGATTCAGATATCCATTTACCACATCCAGCGGAATATAAACCTCATCTCCTGAGATCAGAGCTTTCTGTTCAAGTTTCTGTGTTCCTGCTACCAGTGAAGCCTCTCCATCTGCATTCTGACCGTAATACTCTGTCAGATCCATCTGCTTACTGGTCGGAATCAGTTTGTTAATTCCATAAACGGCTCCTCCTATAAGAGAAACCAGAACGATCAGCAGACATACCACCAGGACCGGCATATGTTTTTTTATCATTGTTTTTTTCCTTTCGGTATAAATGTCATAGTTTTTTTCATTATAACATATTTCTTCTGCGTTTCGTTACAAAAATCGACTTTTAATAAATTTTCACAGTTTCTTTATAATTTCGGTTCCCCACATGGTATGTATGAGTTCCGGGGAACTTCTGCGTCCGGGGAACCGCTTTCTCTTAAGTTGTATTACATTTTTCGAATTAAATCAAAGCTTACACAGGCAATATGGCCTTCTTCATCTTCCGTATAATCCCGCATGTAAACTCCATCTTCCGCAATCTGACAGGCTTTTGCGATTTTTTTCGGAGTACTGGGCTCACCGTTGAGATAAAGGGAAACTCCGTTTTCACGGTAAAGCTTTAGTTCCCTGCGAAGGGTTTTTGCGGATTTCTTTTTTACCTGTGATATATTTTCCGTATCCCGACCTCCTTTCCTGGTTTGATTTTCAGAAAACACCAGCAACGGTTCTTGAAAAGCTGTCCTGATCCAATTTATATTGCATAAACATAAATAAAAAGGGGGAAAAATTTATTCTGTGCTGCGGCAGAAACGCCGATGAAATCTGCACAGAGATCTTATCTTCAGAAAAAGTATGACTTTAAGCTATCTTTACTGTCTTCCTGTTTCTATGGATCGGACAGCTTTTCTGTTTTTATTATACCGTTTTTCTTTTCAGATGCAAGTCTTTTATCCGATTATAAAAAAAAATTTATTTTTATCCGGAAATTTTATTTTTTCATCAGATTCTGCATCTTTACATCTTGTATATAACTGTTATATAATACAGTATGTAAAAGATTAAATTTATTGACCATAGGATGTGATTATATGAAAATAGAAAAGATCAACGACAATCAGATCCGTTGCACACTGACGAAGGAAGATCTGGACAGTCACCAGATCCGTATCAGTGAACTTGCTTACGGAACAGAGAAGGCCAAACGTCTCTTCCGTGATATGATGCAGCAGGCTCAGATACAGTTTGGTTTTGAAGCTGATAACATTCCACTGATGATCGAAGCAATTCCCGTAAGTGCGGAAAGTATCATTCTTATCATCACCAAGGTGGAAGATCCTGAAGAACTGGATACCCGTTTTTCCAAATTTGCTCCATTTAAAGGAAATAAGCCTTCGGATACCGTTGAGATTGACGGAGCCGATAATATCATTGATATCTTCCAGAAACTCTGTGAATCCAAACTTAAGAATCTTCCCCAGAAGCCGGAAGAAAAGAAATCCGAACCCGCAGCATCACCGAATCCGGAAAATCCGGATGCTTCACAGGCTTCCGAGAATTCTGTACGGCTTATCCGTCTGTACTCTTTCCCAGGACTTGACGATGTTATCGCTGCTTCTCATGGTATGAACGGTTTCTTTACCGGAAACAATACCCTTTATCGCGAAGGCGAGGATGGAGTATACCAGCTTGTTCTCCATCAGTCTGACTGCACTCCGGAAGAGTTTAATAAAGTATGCAACATTCTTTCTGAGTACGGAGTTGGTCGTGCATTTACTCCTGCCGGGGAGGCTTATCTTCGTGAACATGGTACACTGATCGCAGATGATGCCCTTCAGAAACTTCTTAAACTTTAAATTTTCAAAAAATAAACCGCTGTCAGAAATACGATCATCCCTGATATGGCTGATCCATATTTCCAACAGCGGTCTTTTTTCAGTAAAACAGCAGATACTGCTTACTCTCCGAGAAAATCATTGATCTGTGCTACAAGAACATCTGCGTCCAGTCCATGAACCATAGCTGCCTCTTCCAGAGATTCCATCTGAGAAGACGGGCATCCAAGGCAATGCATTCCTGCCCGCATCAGGATTGGTGCAATATTAGGGTCTACTGTAAGAAGTTCTCCGATCAGCATACTCTTTGTAACCTTTGCCATGTGCGTACTCTCCTTTACTGATTTATCGAAATGTTTCCACTTCGTTCTGCTATTATAATACGAAATCCCAGGGGAATCAACGCCTTATCGCTTCCTTTATTTACCGGCGCTTCTCTGGTTCTCTGATTTTTATTTTGTATATAAATTTATACTTGTATTCTTTGTACATATATATTAGAATGGGAATAGAATCCCTGGTAGGGGATACATACAATACACCATTTTAAAGGAGGATATCAATTATGGCATATGTAATTTCTGACGAGTGCGTTAGCTGTGGAACATGCGAGGGTGAGTGCCCGAACGAAGCTATTTCTCAGGGAGATGAGCATTATGTAATCGACGCAGACGCTTGTGTTGACTGCGGAACATGCGCTGAGGCCTGTCCAGTTGGTGCTATCTCTGCTGAGTAATGCACCATTTGCTTGATAAGCTACCGTAACGAATGAGGCTGCCGGTTTACCGGCAGCCTTTTCTGTTTCTTTTATTCTTTTTTCCATCACAGGCAGCTGCCGCCTCTCTTCTTGCCTGCTGTTTCTTTCGGATGGCTTCATCCAAAGAACGACACCTGTATTCTCCTTCTTTTTTCCGTTGCATTTCCTCATGGATCAGCCGTTCCAGGATTTCCTGAAATTCGAGGATCTTTTTGTCATCCTCTCTATGCTCCTTTGATGTTTTCTGCTTCTCCATAAACATGTCTTCTGCTGCTTCTTCTGGTGTTCCTACCGGAATATCTTCAATCTCAACCGCTTCTCCCTCCAGGATTTCACTGCCGGTTTTTGCAAGGTCTGACGGATAAGTATTTCTTGCTTCCTGCGGAATCAGCGTTCGGATTGCTTTCAGCTGAAGACCTCTGTTTTTCAACTCGTTTATTTTAAGAAAAAGCTGGATATCAAAAGGTGTATAATAGCGGTGTCCCAGTTCATTGCGCCCAATCCGAAGATCAAGTTCTTCCTCCCAGTACCGCAGAACATAAGATTTCACGCCTGTCATTGTTACAGCCTGTCTCACCGTATATCTTTTTTCCATCGTGAACGCCCCCTTGTGTAGAGATTCACTGTTACTGTCTATAGTATAACCCCTGGATTCAGGAAATGGCAAGAAAAATCGGTTGACATAATTTTACCGGATGTGACTTATCAGCAGAGCCGTGCAGACGGAAAAACAAAATGCTGTCAGGCTAAATACAAGTGTTCATCCTGACAGCATTTTGTTTTTCCGTCTGCACGGCTCTACTTTTTCATATTTACAAACTGCGTATACCTTGGCAGCCATACCAGTTCTACGGTTCCAATGGGGCCGTTTCTCTGCTTGGCTATGATGATCTCTGCAATGTCTTTTTTCTCGGTATCTTTATGGTAATAATCGTCTCGATAGATGAACATGACCACATCCGCATCCTGCTCAATAGCTCCGGACTCTCGAAGATCCGAAAGCATCGGCCTGTGATCTGGTCTCTGTTCTACCGCACGGCTCAGCTGAGACAATGCGATCACCGGCACATCGATCTCTCTTGCCAGCGCTTTCAGAGATCTGGAAATATCGGAAATCTCCTGCTGTCTGGAATCGGATTTTCCGCTTCCGCTCATCAGCTGCAGGTAATCGATCATGATAATTCCAAGATTGTGCTCCAGCTTATATTTCCTGCATTTGGAACGAAGTTCCGCAATAGAAATTCCAGGAGTATCGTCAATAATAAGATTGGAGCCACCGATGATATCTGCACCTTCCACCAGCTTCGTCCAGTCTTCATCTTTCAGATTTCCGGTACGGAGATTCTGAGAATCCACATGGGATTCCATGGCAAGAAGACGGTTTACCAGCTGCTCCTTGGACATCTCCAGACTGAAGATCGCCACGGTCACATCTTTACGAAATGCCATATACTGGGCAATATTCAGCACAAAAGCAGTTTTTCCCATGGAAGGTCGCGCCGCAATCAGTACAAGGTCGGACGCATGCATACCGGAGGTCTTATAATCCAGATCTACAAATCCGGTAGGAATTCCGGTGACGGAGCCTTTCAGCTTGGAAGCCTTCTCAATGTTACTGACTGCATTTAATACAACCTGCTGGATCGGTACATAATCACTGCCGTTTGTTCTCTGCAGAATATTGAACAGTTTCTTTTCGGATTCCTCAAGAATGGTCTCCGTGCTGTCCTTTTCCAGATAGCAGGCATTGGCAACTTCTTCCGTAGTCCGGATCAGCCGGCGGAGAACTGCCTTTTCACTGACAATATTGGCATAATATTTCACATTGGCAGAGGTAGGAACTGCAGCGATCAGGTCACGGACATATTCCATACTGCTGATGTCCGGAGGGAGTTCTTTCTCCTTGAGACGGTTCTGCAGGGTGATCAGATCTACCGGCTGTCCCTCATTACAGAGTTCTACCATGGCATCAAAGATAATACCATACTGTTTCTGATAAAAATCATCACTGGTCAGAATCTCGGAAGCCACAAGAATCGCATCACGGTCCAGGATCATGGAACCGATCACTGACTGCTCTGCCTCAATACTGTGAGGAAGAATCCTCTTGATCAGTGCCTCTTCCATCGATTACGCCTCTTTTACCCAAACCTTGAGACTTCCGGTTACTTTCGGATGGAGACGTACCGGAACGTTGGTAACACCAAGGTTCCGGATTGGATTCTCCAGCTGAAGTTTTTTCTTATCGATATCCAGATTCATCTGTTTTTTTGCTGCCTCTGAGATTTCCTTGGAGGATACAGAACCGAATGTTCTTCCACCCTCGCCCACTTTCAGGGTCAGGATGATCTCTTTTGTGGAAAGCTCCTCTGCAAATGCCTTGGCAGCGTCCAGGTTCTCCTGCGCAACCTTTTCCTCATTTGCCTTACGGAGTTTCAGATCATTAAGATTCTTGGAAGTAGCCTCAACACCAAGTTTTTTCGGCAGAATCATGTTTCTTGCATATCCGTCACTTACATTTACAATCTGTCCCTTTTTTCCCAGGGATTTTACATCTTCCAGAAGAATTACTTTCATTTCTATTTGTCCCCTTCCTGATATAACTGGTCTATAATTTCTTTCAGCATTCTCTCTGTCTCATCCATGGTGTCCTTCACCTGTGCGCCGGCAATATTCAGATGTCCACCGCCGCCCATCCGTTCCATCATAACCTGGACATTGACTTCATCAATGGCTCTGGCGCTGATGTAAACCTCGTTATTATAGCTGGTAAGAACAAAAGATGCCTTGACTCCGGCAATGTTAAGAAGCTCATTGGCCGCCTGTGCACCTACAACGGTAGGGCTTTCCAGACCTTCACTTGGGCATCTTGCAATGGCAAAATAATCCCGGTAGATCTCAGCAGTACGGACAGCCTCCGCTCTCGCCTTATAGGAATCAATATTGTCACGGAGCATCTTGCGTACACGTGTCACATCCGCCCCGCATCTTCGCAGAAATGCCGCAGCCTCAAAGGTACGCACACCTGCCCTTGTTGTAAAGTTGTTGGTATCGATCATGATACCTGCATAAATACAGTCCGCCTCAATGCTGCGAAGCTTCAGCCCGTCTGCAAAATACTGCAGGATCTCCGCGATCATCTCACAGCTTGAAGATGCATAAGGCTCCACATAGGAAAGAACTGCATTCTGTATTACCTCACTGCCACGGCGGTGATGATCCAGTACCACGATAGTCTTGGTCATATAGAGAAGATCCTGACACTCTGTATAACTTGGCTTGTTGGTATCTACTACAACCACTACCGTATTATTATCCACAAGCTCTTTGGCCTGATTACTGTCCACAAACATGGATGGTTCATAATCCGGGTTCTCCATAAAGCCACTCATCAGAGGCCGGATGGATGTGGTCGGATCATTAATTACAATGTGCACCGGCTTACCAAGAGTCTTGCCTGCACGGTAAATACCAATGCCTGCTCCCAGAGCATCCACATCGGTGATCTTATGTCCCATGACAACCACACGATCCTTGGTACTCATAAATTCCTTCAGCGCCTGGGCCTTCACGCGGGCCTTTACACGGGTGGATTTCTCCATCTGCTGAGCTTTACCGCCAATGTAGGTGATATTATTGCCATTTTTGATCACTACCTGGTCGCCGCCACGTCCCAGTGCCATCTCAATGGCAATTCTGGCATATTCATAATTCTGAATATAAGTGGAAGCATTCAGACCGATTCCAATACTTAAAGTCACTGCCATCTCGTTTCCGATGTTAACAGTCTTTACCTCATCCAGAATATGGAATCTCTGTTCCTTCAGAATTTCCAGCGAGCTCTGGCGCATGATCAGGAGATATTTATCTTTCTCCAGCTTCTTTACAAGACCGTCAAAGTTGGAAAAGTACTTCGTGATCTTACGGTCGATCAGTGCGATCAGAAGAGATCTCCGCACATCCTCCACACTTTCAAGAGCTTCCTCATAATTATCCAGATAAGCCAGGGCTACTACAAGCTTATTATCTTCATTCTTCTGAATGTATTCCTTAAGCTCTGTCTCATCATAAAGATACATGGCGATCAGGCTAACATTCTGGGACATATCCTCCAGAATATCTGCATGGCTTACCACTTCTCCCATGGTCACCCTCTGCATGGACACACGATAGATCCGATCCCCGAAATGCGTACTCATCTCGGAAATTTCCAGCTCATCGGCTACCGGAAGCTTGTCCGGAGTAATGTCCGGAAAAACTGTGCTGATATTTTTTTTATAAAACTGATCTCTGCCCGTGATCTCCGAAAAGATCCGGTTGGACCAGATCATACGGCCTTCCATATCCATAATGGCATAGGGAAGTGCCAGTTCTTCCAGCATCCTCTTTTCCACCACATCATACTGATTGGCAAATGCTATCATATCATTGATGATCAGCGGTTTGTGATATCGGAAAAGCTGTACTGCGATAAAAATATAAATAACAGTACCTACAGACACCAGAATTCCGGCCTTCACACTTACAATAAACACCAGCAGGTCCAGCAGCACCACCAGAACCGAAAGATACAGTGGCCAGTGCATGAAGTGTTTCATAGGCCCTTTAAATTTGACTTTGTTGTTCATTGCTTTTTCCTGTTCTCAACGTAATAAAAACCATAAGTTATCTATCATTATACCAGATTTCTTATTATAATTCCATAGTTATGATAAAATCTGCACGACAAACGCATGAATGGTTAGCAACTGCAAATTCTATTTTTTTCTACTTTTTAAGCTTCTAAAAGCTCTTCTAAATACTTAATTGGACGCAAACTTACTACGAACCTTTTCTTTCTCATTGACA